>CABRXB010000012.1 GCA_902474785.1 uncultured Eubacteriales bacterium
CCTTTGGTTGATCCTCAAGTCCTGCGAGAAAAATGGCGGCGCCGCGCAACAATTGCTTTTTTAAATACTCTCCATGCACGATGCACGCACAGACGAATGGCTGCCTGTGTCCGCCTGCTTTGCCCCTTTCGCCCCAAGCTCAAGAGAAAACAGCTTTGCAAAAAATGCTGCTGTTTTACAGTAGGTATTCATTTTCCCGCCGTGCGCTGAGCTTTTGTGTGAAGGCTGCGGCAAAGGTGAGATAGGCGGCGGTGTTCATGTTTTTCGCGTGGACGGGGCACACGCGGATGCAGCGAAAACAGGAAATGCAGTGAGCGCCGTCGATGTGAGCGGGGTCGTCGGGGTCGATGGCGCCCACGGGACACTCGCGCACGCACAGACCGCAGCGCACACAGGCGTCGCCGGTTCTTGGATGAAAGGAGCCGGCCCCCCCTTCCTTATAGGGGTAGTTGCCGGGGATGTTGGGCGGGCTTGTCCTGCCGCTCTCGAGCTTTTGCCGCACCTGCTGCGCAAAGAGCGCGTTTTGGGAGAGGTCGTCCTCGTTTGGGCGGCCCACGGCGATCTCCCCATAGGTGTGCTGCGCCACCAGCGCGGCAGCCGCCACCGGCACAAAGCCGCGCGCCGTGGCAATGTCAAAGAGTTCGAGCAGCGCGTCGTCATAGTCTCTGTTTCCATAGGTCACGGTGACAATGCAGGGCGTGCGGTCGCCATGCAGCATGGAGATGCGGTTGGCCGCCGCCGAGGGCAGCCGCCCGGCATAGACAGGCGCGCCAAACACCACCAGATCATGGGGGCCAAAGGGCTCCCGCTTGGGCGTGTCCTTTGTGGTGAGGTCGATTGTCTCGGGGTTGTCGTCAAGGGCGCGGGCGATGGACAAGACGCCCTTTTGCGTCCTCCCGGTGGGGGAGAAGTAAACGGCTGTAATCTGATTCATAAGACGCGTGGCGGCGCGGAACAGGCGCGCCGCTTGTCCTTTCTCTCAATATTTTGTGCAGTTTTTGAAGAGAGAAGAGCCGGCGGAGCAAAAAACGCTCCGCCGGCAAAAAATCAGTCTTCCAGAATGGGCAGGGGAGCCTGGGGGATCTCCTCTTTGACCAGCATGGATTCCATGAATTCGATGTACTCTTCCTTGGTCATCTGCGGGGTGTAGCCCTTGATGTGCTCTTTGGCGCGCGCAGCGTCGTCCTTGAGGAATTTATAGGCAGAGAGCGCAAAGATCTTGGCGGGCACCACATAGGCCAGGTATTCGTCGACCACCGTCACATCGGGGTTGTGCATCATGCCGGTGAAGCCGCCCGTTCCAAATTGGATGAGGGGCAGCAGGTAGGAGACGTCGCCATAGTCTGTCGAGCCGGTGCCGTGGGGCGTCTCGGGCGGGGTGAAGAAGGTGTATTTGTCGGCGGCAATGTCCTTGCAGGCCTCGATGACGGGGGAGGGGTCGTGCGAGGGAATGGTGGGCATGTAGCCCGGCACGGTGGAGGTCTTCAGACCGCAGCCGGTCGCCACGGCGCCGGCGCGCAGCGCACGGTCGACCTTGCGGTTGGCGTCGACATAGGCGGGGATGTTCTTGGCGCGCACCGAGTATTCCATCGTGACGTTGTCGGCAATGACGTTCATGGCAACGCCGCCCTCGGAGATATAGCCGTGCACGCGCACGGTGTCCTTGTCGCGGAAGGACTCGCGCTGCACGTCGATGGCGTGCATGGCGATGGCGGCGGCGCTCAGAGCGTCGAGCCCAAGATGGGGCGATCCAGCGGCGTGGGCCGCCTTGCCCTCATAGGTGATCATCTTGTTGACAAAACCGTTGGAGGAGCCGTTGGTCACGGAGATCTGATGCTGCGTGCCAGAGTGGTGGCCCACCACGAGGTCGAGGTCGTCCATCGCGCCGATGCGGATGAGCTCGCACTTTCCGCCGCCGTAGCGGATGACGCCGTCTTCGCGCATTTTGTCTTTGAGTTCGAGCTCCACAAATTCCTCGGCGGGTACGGCGAAGAAGGTGACGTTGCCGCCCAGAGCCTGCTTGACCTCGGGGTCGGTCAGCGCCAGCGCAGCGCCCATGATGGCGGTGAGCTGTGCATGGTGGCCGCAGCAGTGGGAGGCGCCGGTCTCGGGATTGGCGTCGACATGGGAGGGGATGGGAAGCGCGTCCATCTCACCCATGAGCGCCAGATTGGGCCTTGACGCCGGTGACGGCGAGCCCCTCTTCGGTTTCCAGTCCCAGCCCCTTGACGACTTCGGCAAACTTGCCTGCGGTGCGAAATTCGCGATATCCAAGTTCGGCGTGTTTCCAGATGTCACGGCCAAAGGCCATAATTTCCTCCTGCTTTTCGTCGATGAGCTGGCAGATGCGTTGTTCCAGTTTGTCCATGGGTGAGCCTCCTTTGTGTGTAATTAGGGGAATTATACCATAGAAAGAGCAAAAAGAGAAGTCACAAGATGCACAAAGAAACACAGAAATGACGAGATTTATCGCAAAGAATGGCAGGGATGCTGAAATTCGCTTGGAGCGGTTGCGCCACACGCCTGTTTTCATTATAATGTACCTTGTTAGGCATTTAACAAACAGTGTTAGATATTTCGACTGCGTGAGACGTTCCGCGCCTGACAGAAAAGGAGATTGTGACATGGCATTTTCTATCATCACGGATACATCGGCAAACCTTCCCACGGAGCTGGTTTTGAAGTATGACATCACGGTGACGCCCTTTTCCTTTTTCCTGGAGGGGCAGGAGTACACCTGTACCGACAGTGAATCGTTTGACGGGCCGGGATTTTACAACGCCATGCGAGGCGGGGCCATTGTGACGACGTCGCAGGTCAATCCCCAGCGTCACATGGACTATATGGAGCCCCTTTTGGCGCAGGGCAAGGACATTTTATATGTGGGCATGTCCTCGGGCATCAGCGGCGCGTATTCCTGTTCGGAAATCGCGGCGACAGGGCTTGCCGAGAAATACCCCGAGCGGAAAATCCGGCTGATCGACACCCTGGGGGCCTCGCTTGGCGAGGGGCTTTTGGCGCTGCGCGCCGCGGTCTGCCGGGAGGAGGGCATGGGCCTGGATGAAACGGCCGATTTCCTGCTCGGCCTGCGCGACCGCTTTTATCAGGTGTTTACGGTGGACAATCTGACCTATTTGCAGCGCAGCGGGCGCATCTCCAACGCCACGGCGCTCATCGGCACCGTCCTGCAAATCAAGCCGCTGCTCAAGGGCAACGAGGAGGGCAAGATCGTCACCTTTGGCAAGGTCAGAGGCCGAAAGCAGTCGATCAGGGCGCTGGCCGAGAAATACGACAGCCTGGTAAAAGATCCCGCGTGTCAGATGGTGGGCATCGCCCACGCCGACTGCCCAGAGGACGCGGCGTATCTGGCCGCGCTGCTCAATGAGAACGCCCCGCCAAAGGAGATTCTCACCGTCTGCTACGAGCCGGTGACGGGCTCCCACGTGGGCCCGGGCACGCTGGCGCTGTTTTTTGAAGGGGAAGAGGGCGTGCGGCTTCAGTGAGTTGCCGCGGCCTCTGGGCAAGAGCGAGGCTGAAAAACAGCGAAAAGGGAGCGAAGGTCTGTTTTTGGAAGCGGCATTTCCTGAGGCGTCAGGCGGCCGCTTTGCAGCGGTCGCCCGAGAAGCGTCACGGCGTCGGTTTGTCAATCAGCCCGTAGATCTCATACAGGGACAGCATGTTCTGATAAAGCAGTTTGTTGCCCAGGTGCTGTCGGTAAGTGGCGGTTTTTTCCTTTCCCTGCGCTTTGAGTTGCTCCATTTTTGAGACGGCGTCGCGATAGTTGCTCCCAATGGCCGCCAGCATCGCTTCAAACGACTCCAGCCGCTGCTTTTGTTCCATCGTGTCATTCACCTCTTTGTGATTTCATCTGTGCCCATCATACAATGGGGTGCTGGCATTGTCCAGTCTTTGCCGCAGGGCCGCGCTTGTTTGAGTTCCCCGTTGCAAACAAGGTTGATATCAGGGTTTGCCGGTTGCCTTCATACGAAACAGAAAAAGAACCCCTGCACGTTTTTCATGTAGGGGTTCTTCGACTTGAAGCACATGATGACAGAGAACGCACTAAAACAGCCCTATACACTGATCGTTTGAAGTCCAAGCTGTGCGCACAAAGGCAGTATGGTTTTACACCTTCTTTCGTGTCAAGAAAATTCCAAAGGCTGCCCCGATCAGGAGAATGGGGGCCGATCGGACAAACAGCCATTCAAATACGTGAAAAGCTGCTCCGAAAACGGCTGTTTCAGGATCGTTATAATTCCAACCCAAGTAAGGACTGTTGATTGCGATGAGAGCCGCAGAAATGATTGCGATGACCGCGCACAATACGATAAGTAGCCAATGAACCATTTTTTGTTTCGCGGCCTTCCTCTGTGCAAGCTGTAAGTTTATAATCTCGAGTTTTTCGGATATCGCCTTCAGGTCGTCGACCTTCGACTCAATCACACTTTCTCCAAGCAACGTGCTAACAGGTGTTTCAAGGACTTCCGATATGGAAATCAACATATCAGAGTCGGGAACCGACAGCCCCTTCTCCCATTTGGAAATGGTTTGTCGCACGACATTCAACTTGATGGCAAGCTCTTCCTGTGAAAGCCCTTTTGCCTTTCTGATTGCTTTGAGGTTTTCGCTCAACATTGGCGACAACATCCTTTCTTTTAACGTTACCACTATTGTATGCAAAAGGGCCCGTTGCCACAAGCAACGCATAGTAACATTCGAGCGCTCAATGGAAAAATCCCGATTGTATTGAGAACGCCCCATTCGCCAAAGCCAACCTGGAATTTTTGTATCCTATCGTGCGTGCGAACTGTATGAGCCTTTTCTTGCAGGGAGAAAATGGATCTGTTATAATCGAAGGAAGATCGACGGGAGCGCCGCCTTGGTAAAATAACCAAACAAAACCGGCGGGGCTGCACGCGCTCAAAAAAGGAGGATGGTCCATGCTCTATCTCACGAAAAGCGACATGCAAAAGGTGTTGTCCATGCGCGATGCGTTTGAGGCGCTGCGCGAAGCCTTTATGCTCTACTCCTCGGGGAAAACCACCGTGCCGCTGCGCAGCATTGTGAATGTGCCGCGCCACAATGGGCAGGCGCTCTTCATGCCGGCGCTGGCCGGCGATGCGCTGGGCATCAAGATTGTGAGCACCTATCCCGACAATCCAAAGGCCGGCAAGCCGGTCACGCCCGCCTGCATGGTCGTGATGGATGCGCAAAGCGGCGAGGTCTCCTGTCTGATGGACGGCACCTATCTGACGCAGCTTCGCACGGCGGCGGGCGCCGGGCTTGCCACCGAGCTTTTGGCCGCGCCCGGCGCGCGCGTGGGCGCGCTCATCGGCCTTGGCGGGCAGGCGCCCTGCCAGTTTGACGCGCTGCTCGAAGGGGCGCCCACGCTGGAAGAGGTGCGCGTGTTCGATGTGGACGAGAGCCGTCGCGCCGCCTTCGCCGCCGAGAGAGACGGCAAGGGCGGGGTGCGCGTGATCCCGGTCGGCAGCGGGGATGAGGCGGTGCGCGGCGCACAGGTGGTCACCACCGTCACCACGGCGCGCAGTCCCGTATTTTCGGCCGACAGCGTGGCAAAGGGCTGCCACGTCAACGCCATCGGCTCCTACACCCCTGAGATGCAGGAGCTGCCGCCCGCACTGGTGGTCTCCTGCGACCTTCTGGTACTTGACACGGCCGACGGCGTGCTGCACGAGTCGGGCGACATTTTAAAGCCGCTTGAAGATGGACTGCTCGAGAGCAAGAAGATCGACACCGAGATCGGCCACATTCTGCTCGGCACACCCGGCCGCCAGAGGGCGGCAGACGTGACGCTCTACAAGTCGACCGGCAGCGGCGTGATGGACGTGGTGACGGCCGCCGCCATCTATCGGCGCGCGCAGCAGGCCGGTATCGGCGTGCATTTGTAGGAGACGCCAAAAAGCAGCGCCGTTTTTTTTAACATTTCCGACTTGGCAAGCAGGGGAAAAGGTGATAAACTAAATTTTAGAAGTAGAGCCTTTCTTTTCCGCCAAAGGGCAAAAAAGGCAAACCCCTGGCATTTCAAAAAAACGCTTGTACAGAGAAAGGAAGGATTCCCTTGAAAGACGCTGTTGTCACAACCGGCGCGCCTGCCGCCATCGGCCCCTATTCGCAGGCCATCCGCGCCGGCGGCATGATTTTTGTGTCCGGGCAACTTCCCATCGACCCCGCGACAGGGGCCTTTCCCGCCAGTGTTGCGGAGCAGACAAATCGGTCCCTGCTCAACTGCAAGGCCATTTTGGAGCAGGCCGGTCTCGGCTTTCAGCATGTGGTCAAGACCACCGTTTTTCTCAAGGACATGAACGATTTTGCCGCCATGAATGAGGTGTATGCCACCCATTTTGCACAGCCCTACCCTGCGCGGGCCGCCGTGGAGGTCGCGCGCTTGCCCAAGGATGCTCTAGTCGAGATCGAAATGATCGCGGTGGAGTAAAAACGGTTGAACAGCGCACAAGCAGGTTCTTAAGTTACAAGAGAAAGGAAGTTGCGGTTATGAAGTATAACTTTGACGAGCGCATTGACAGAACCGGCAGAGGACAGGCCAAGTGGGAGCCCAGAGGTCTCAAGGAGATGTTTGGCGATGAAAACCTGCTCTCCTTCTGGGTGGCGGATATGGACTTTCGCGTGGCGCCCCCCATTCGCGACGCGCTGATCGAGGCCGCCGAGCATGGCTGCATTGGATACACCGGCCTTGACCCCGAATTTTATGAGGCCTACATCAACTGGCAAAAGCGACGCAACGGCTGGGAGCCCGACGCCCTGTGGTTCCGCTATACGCCCGGCGTTGTGCCCGCCATCAATTTGCTGCTGCTTGCCATGACCAACGAGGGCGACGAGATCCTCATCCAGCGCCCGGTGTACTATCCCTTCACCGACTCCATCGTCAAGCAAAAGCGTACGGTGGTGTCGAGCTCGCTTGTCAACAAAAATGGCAAGTATGAAATCGACTTTGAGGACTTTGAGAAAAAAGCCTCTTCCCCCAAGTGCACCGCCTTCATTCTGTGCAACCCCCACAACCCCGTGGGCCGCGTGTACACCGAGGAGGAGCTGCGCAAGATGGGCGAGATCTGCAACCGCCACGGCGTGTTTGTCATCGCCGACGAGATCCACTCCGACCTCATCGCCAAGGGCCATAAGCATGTGGTGTATGCCAAGCTGGGCAAGGAATTCGAGCAAAACTGCGCCGTGTGCCACGCCCCCTCCAAGACCTTCAACCTGGCGGGTCTGCAGCTCTCCTGCATCCTGATCCCCAACGAGAAGATCCGCGAGAAGTTCGACGCCATCCAAAACCGTTACAGCATCACCTCCCCCAATTACTTCGCACCCGTGGCCGCCAAAGCCGCGTGGAAGGATGGGGAAGACTGGCTGGCCGCCGTGTACGAGTACATGTTTGGCAACTATGAGTTCATTGTGGACTTCTGTAAGAAGACCTGGGGCGACAAGGTCATCGTCTCGCCGCTCGAGGGCACCTACCTGGCATGGCTCGATTTCAGACAGCTTGAGAGCGATCCCGACAAGCTGCAGGATCTCGTGCGCAAGGAGGCCAAGGTCGCGCTCGACGAGGGCTACATCTTTGGGCCGGAGGGCGCCGGCTTTGAGCGCATCAACCTGGCGTGTCCCAGAGAGCTCATTGTGGAGCTCATGGAGCGTCTTGCCAAGGTCATCAAATAAAGGAAAACAACACAGTTTGCGCGGCGGCCCTGCAGGGTTGCGGCGACCCCCATGCGCGGCCCTTGGGCCGCGCATGGGCGTTCCACCAGAAAATAAGGGAGGTTATGCCAATGAGCGGCGTCATTACGGCGCAGCAGGTGAGGCAGGCGGCGGAGCGGCAGTTTGACGAGCTTGTCGCCTTGCGGCGGTATCTGCATGAAAATGCCGAGCCCTCCAAGGAGGAGAAAACAGCCAGCGCCCTTGTCAAACAGGAGGCGCGGGCGCTGGGGTTGCCCTATGAGAGCGTGGGGGAGTATGGTGTTGTGGTCACGCTGCAAGGGCGCGGCGAAGGCGGCTGTATCTGCCTTCGCGCCGACATGGATGCGCTTCGCCTCACCGAGAGCGAGACCAATTTGAATCGAGCGCGCGATGTGATCAGCAAAAATCCCGGCGTGTGCCACGCCTGCGGACACGATGCGCACACCGCGGCGCTGATTGTGGCCATGCGCACGCTGACGCGCTGGCGCGACCAATTTGACGGCACCATTCTCTTTCTCTTTGAGTCGGGCGAGGAGATGCCGGCCACCATCCCCGAGGTGTCGGCCATGCTGCGCGAGAAAAAGCCAGACCGCCTGTTTGCCCTGCATGTGTGGAACGAGCTGCCAAGCGGCAAGATCTGCATCGACGGCGGGCCGCGCATGTCGGGCGGCGGCGGTCTAGTCTATGAGATCACAGGGCGCGGCGGCCACGGCTCCGCCCCCTCCGCCACCATCAGCCCCATCCGCCCGGCGGTTCAAATTGCCTCCATGCTCGACGAGATGCGCATGACCGCCGTCGACCCCGCCGACATCAATGTGATCTCGGTCAATCTGCTGCAGGCGGGAAGCGCGTCCAACATCATTCCCGAGACGGCAAAAGTCGGCTTTTCTTTTCGCTATTACCAGCCGCGCTACACCACAGAGATTCGCGCGCGCTGCGCGCGCATTGTGGAAAACGTGGCCGCGGCCTATTCCTGCAAAACCGCTCTGGTGCAGGATCTGCGGCTCGACCCCGTGTTCAACGACCACGAGGTCTCGGCCTTTGCGCGCCGCTGCGCCGTCGAGCTCTTTGGGGAGGACTGCCTTGAGAGCGCATCTGCATGGGCCGCCTGTGAGTCCATGGGGAGCTATCTCTCCATGGTGCCCGGCTGCCTGGCCTTTGTGGGCATTCAAAACGAGGCCGTCGGCTCGGGCGGGCTGCACCACAATCCGCTCTTTGACATCGACGAGGGCGTGCTGCCCTCGTGCGCGGCGCTGCACATGCAAGTGGCGCTCGAGACTCTGCAATCGGGAGGAGAAAAACGATGATGGATATTGGTCGTGTGCAAAGCGAGCTCGAGGCGGTGAAGGCCCATGTGCTCGAGGTTCGCCGCTATTTTCACGAACACCCCAGCCCCTCGGGAAAAGAGGAGGGGGCGGCCCTTTTTGTGGAAAAAGAGGCCGAATATTTGGGCCTTGCCCACTACCGCTACGCTGACTACGGCGTTGTGGCGACGCTCGAGGGTGCGCGCCCGGGGCCGACCATTTGCCTGCGCGCCGACTACGATGCGCTGACCATGCAGGAGGCGGCGGAAAACCTGGCCGGGAAAAAGGAGTATGTCTCCAAAGAGAGCGGCCTTTGCCACGCCTGCGGACACGACGGGCATGTCGCCATGGCGCTGGGCGCCATGCGCGTGCTGTGCGCGCTCAAAGAGCAGCTCGCAGGGCGCGTTGTCTTCCTGTTTGAATCGGGCGAGGAGCGCGGCGGCCTGACCAAGGACGGCGTGCGCGAGGCGCTTCGCCGGGAAAAGGTGGAGACCTGCTTTGCCATCCATCTCGACGCGGCGCTGCCCACCGGCGCCTGCAACGTCGAGCCCGGCGCGCGCCTCATGGGGGCGGCCAGCATCGGGGCGACGCTGCGCGGCAGGGGCGGCCACGGTTCCCGGCCCGACGAGGCGGTCAACCCCATCAACGCGGTGTCGCAGATCGTGTGCGCGCTGCAGGGCATCATCCCCAACTGTGTGACGCCGGGCGAGTGCGCGGTGCTGTCGGTCGGCGTGATCGAGGGCGGCACGGTGCGCAACATCATCCCCGAGACCGCCTCCTTTGCCGGCTCGACCCGCTTTCTCTCCCCTGAGGTCGGCGCGGTCGTGCTGGAGCGCGTTTCGGCGCTGGTCTGCGGCGTTGCCGCGGCGGAAGGGTGCGAGGTCGAGAGCCTGACGGCCAAGGTCGATTTACCGGTGACGGTCAACGACGAGACGGCCTGCGCCACAGCAAAGGCCGCCGTGACAAAGCTGATCGGCGCGCAGGCGCTGGTGGCCCGCGAGCCCTGGATGGGGTCGGAGTCGTTTGGCTACTGCCTTGAGGTCGCGCCGGGCGCCATGCTGTTTTTGGGCATTGCAAATCCCGAAAAGGGAAGCGGCGCCGCGCACCACAACCCGAGGTTTGACCTCGACGAGGACGCGCTTGCTGTGGGCGTCGCCGCCGAGGTGGGCTATGTGCTTGCCTGCATGTCGCTGCTTTAGGAGGTGAGGACATGACAAACATATCGGCCGATGCGCTCCGTCAGCAGGTCGTTGACCTGCTGCCCTACACGTTGCAGGTCTATGAGATGCTGCACCAAAACCCGGAGCCCTCCGGCGAAGAGCGGCAGACGGCGGCCTTCATCCGGGGCGAGCTCGAGGCGCTGGGGCTCGCTTGGGAACCGGTGCTCGACCACGGTACGCTGGCGCTGCTCGACACAAACCGCCCCGGCAGGACGTTGCTGCTGCGCGCCGACATCGACGCGCTGCCCGTGCAGGAGGACGACTGCAACCTGACCGGGAAAAAGCCGCTGCTCTCGCAGCGTCCCGGCGTGTGCCACGCCTGCGGGCACGACGGGCACACGGCCACGCTGCTCACGGTGGCGCGCATCCTCGTGGCGCTCAAAGAGCAGCTTTGCGGCAAGGTCTATCTCTACTTTGAGCAGGGGGAGGAGCGGCTCATGGCCTCCGCCGTCAACGCGCAGCTTCCGGCGCGTCTGGCGCTGGACGCGGCCTATGCCATCCACTACTATGCCGACATGCCCTGCGGCCGAATCTCCATCGAGAAAGGCCCCAGAATGTCGGGCGTCTATGGGTTTGAATACACCATCCAGGGAAAGGGCGGACATTCCTCGCGCCCCGATCAGGCGAAAAACCCGCTGCTTTGCGCTGTGAAGATCGCGCAGGCCATCGACGGGCTCTCCATGCTGGAGGCCCCGCCCGGAGAGTTTGCCGTCTTCTCCCTTGGCATGCTCGACGCGGGGACGCAGGTCAACGTCATCCCCGACACGGCGAAGCTGGCCGGCACCATCCGCTATTTCGAGCCCGACGTGGGCGATGCCATGGTGCAAAAGCTGCACCGCACGGTGGAGGCGCACCTCGCCTATGCGGGGTGCGAGGCGACGGGGCTTGTCGAGATGATCGCGCCGCCCGTTGTCAACGATGCGGCGCTGTCGACCTTTGCCTCCAAAGCCATTGCGCAGGTGATCGGCGACGAGGCGGTGTCGGGCGGGCCGCGCTGGATGGGCAGCGAATCCTTTGGCTCGATCACGGCAAACCTGCCCTCAATCTTCGCCTTTGTGGGCGCGGCCAACCCCGAAAAGGGCTGCGGAGCGGCGCACCACAACCCCAAATTCCAGATGGACACCGACGCGCTCGAGCTCGGCGTATTGTCGGGCCTTGCCTTTGCCACGCGTTTTTTGAACGGCATTGAGGATTAAATTAGGATAAAAGAGACGAAAAAGCCGCCGACAACGGATCTTTTCGTTTCTTTTTTTCTATC
>CABRXB010000013.1 GCA_902474785.1 uncultured Eubacteriales bacterium
GGCCGGGTGGCAGGGGAGTTAATAATAGTATACCCGCCAAGCAGGGTTTGAATCAAGATTTCGCCCGTAGCAATATTTGTAAACTTTTATATGGCGACTGTTGCAAAAACCGCGGGCGGGCAAAAACTTTTGCATGAGCGTATGTTCGACAGGACGCAGGCACAAAAATAGCACAGTTGGCATTCCGTGACCGAACATGCAAGGTAGACAGGCGAGCGGATGCGATGGAGTGCGTTTTGCCGGGCATTACACAATTTTACAGGCAATGGATGCGGAGGTGATCCCTTGAAAAACGACCGGTTGTTTTCCCTGCTCTATCTGTTGCTGCGAAAGGGGAGCATGACGGCGCCGGAGCTCGCCCGCGAGCTTGAGGTTTCCGTGCGCACGATCTATCGCGACGTTGAGACGCTCTCCATGGCGGGCGTGCCCGTCTATGCCGCTTCGGGCAGGGGAGGGGGCGTCTCCCTTTTGCCTGGCTACACCTTTGACCGGGCACTGCTCTCGGAAGAAGAGCAAAACCAGTTGCTGATCGCCCTGCAAAGCCTCAAAGCCGCGGATCAGCAGGTGGACGCGCTGCTTCAGAAACTGGGCGCCGCCTTGCAGCGTCCGGTGCTCAACTGGATTGAGGTGGATTTTTCTCGCTGGGGTCGTGGCAAAACAGATCCTGCTAGATTCGCCCTGCTGCGCGATGCGATCTTGAACCGATGGGGGCTGCGCCTCACCTATTGCGGCGCCTCCGGCGAAACCTCGCAGCGCCGCATTCACCCCCTCAAGCTGATTTACAAGGACAAGCACTGGTATTTGCAGGCGTTATGCCTGCGTGCCGGGGATTTTCGCCTGTTCAAAGTGGGACGCATTGTCGAGATCTGCCCGCTCAATGAGACCTTTGCGGAGAACTATGAGGGGCGCGTTCCCCCCATCGAGCAGGAACAGCCGCCCTATCCCACGACGCATATTCGGTTGCGCATCCAAAAACGCCTTGCCTTTCGCGTGTATGATGAGTTTGACAAAGACAGCATCACGGTGCGGCCGGACGGCGCCTTTGAAGTGGCGCTCGACTTTCCCATGGATGGCTGGGTGTTGGGATATCTCTTTTCCTTTGGTACGGATGTCGAAGTTCTCGAGCCCCTCGATTTGAAAAAGCAACTTGCGCACTATGCGCAGCACATTGCCAGGCACCATAAAACATGACAGGCTGTTGTCACCTTATGTCTGGTACAATGAGCACATCAAAGAAAATCAAAAGGGGGACACACACCATGAACTTGGAAAACCAGAAATTTTGCCAGAGCTGCGGCATGCCCATGGGAGAGACAGACGAGCTCTACGGCACTCATGCCGACGGCGGCAAAAGTGAGGACTACTGCAAGTATTGCTATGAAAACGGCGCATTCACCTTTGATGGATCGCTGGAAGAGATGATTGAGATCTGTATCCCACCCATGGTGCAAAGCAACAAGGGCATGACGGAGGAGCAGGCGCGCCAGATGATGCGGCAGTTTTTACCCATGTTAAAGCGCTGGAAGGATAGATGAATTCCAACGTGAAATACAAGAGAAAAGGGCCCCTTTCAGGGGCTTTTTTTCTGTGTTTATCTGCTTTTTTGAGTTGCGGCGCCCCGGTCTTTGAAAAAGGCAGACTTTTTTGTAAAGGAACCTTGACAAAAACAAGTGGGGATGATATGCTGAAAATGTAAAGGAACCTTGTCAAAGGAGGCGGGCAGGTGAACAACAAAGTGGAAGAGCTGCGCAAGGCAATGGGGCTTCGCCAGGAGGAGCTGGCAAAGGCCATCAGCGTATCCAGGCAGACCATCAGCTCCATTGAAACGGGGAAATACAATCCCTCGCTCGAGCTTGCCTTTGTGCTCTCTGATTTTTTTGACAGGCCCATTGAGGAGATTTTCATTCACGAAAGGAGTCAACCACATGAAGAAGAGTAATTTGATCGTCGGCATTTGCTATGTTGCAGCGGGAATGCTGCTGCTCTTTGCCGCACTGTGGACAGACACAAAGCTGGGCAGTCTGCTGTTTGGGTTTTCCGGGGCCTGCCTGGGGCCGGGCGCTTTGATGATCTACAAGTATTGCTATTGGAGCGCCCCTCAAAACAGAGCGCGGTATCAGGAAAAGTGCAAAGAGGAGGCGGTTGAGATGCACGACGAGCGCAATGTGAAATTGCGCGACAGATCGGGCGCCTATGCCTATTCGCTTGGCCTTGTGGCAGCATCCGTGTCCATGGTGGTTTTCTCCGTTTTGGGGGCGCTTGGCGTGTTGGAAAACACGAAGTGGATCGTGCTCTACCTGGGGGGATTTCTCGTGTTCCAGATCGCGGCAAAAATGGTGATCTTCAAGCGCCTGAGCCAAAAAATATAGATCGCCGGGGTCGTCTGATCTGGGGGGCGACGGCGTTGCCAAGGTCAAGGCTGAAGATGGCTGGGGTTTTTGCCAAAAGCCGACACAAGCATAAGAAGGCTCAGGTTTTGGGCAGGGGCCTGGGGTCCAAGTCCATTCGGAAAGTCCTGTTGTCAGAGGGAGTCTTTGAAATGGAAGGTCTCTTCTGCGCAGAGAACGCCATGCACAGTCGGTTCAAGCGACGATTGGAGCAAATCAAGAGGCAGCGCCCCAAAAGAGAGCTTCAAGGTTGTCTTCTCTGCTTGAGGCTTTGTCTTGTCAAACCCCAGATGGGCGCCAGGGTTTGCCGGGCAAGTTGATAGGCGCAACAGGTGCAGGAAGACGCGATGAGCGACAGTTGAGAATTGTGAAATGGGAAAATTTGTGATACAATGGATTTGCAGATCGTGCACAACACGTCTGCCACAGAGTACCCCCTGGGGCTACAAGGGAAAGGCGGGCGGAAGGCCGCCTGACACGACGGCGCTTAAGGCGCGCTGAAATAAAGGAGGAGACGTCGCATGAAGGTACTTTTGATCAACGGCAGCCCCCATGAGAAGGGCTGCACCTATACGGCACTTTGCGAGGTGGCGGGACAGCTTGAAAAAGAGGGAATCCAGACGCAACTGTTGCACATCGGCAGCGGGGATGTGCGCGGCTGTACAGCCTGCGGCGGGTGCTCCGGCACGGGGCGCTGCGTTTTTGGGGATGATCTTGTCAATGAGGCCATCGAACAGATGGAGCAGGCCGACGGTCTGGTGATTGGCGCTCCCGTGCACTATGCGTCGCCCGCCGGGGCCATGCTCTCGTTCCTCGATCGCATGTTCTATGCAGGCGGCGGCAGCTTTGCCCACAAGCCGGGCGCCTGTGTGGTATCGGCACGGCGCGCGGGCACGACAGCAAGCCTTGACGTCCTCTCCAAGTACATGAGCATCTCCCAGATGCCGCTGGTCAGTTCGCACTATTGGAACATGGTGCATGGCAACAATCCCGAGCAGGTGCGCCAGGATGTCGAGGGGATGCAGGTCATGCGCGCGCTGGGGCGCAACATGGCGTGGCTGCTGCGCTGCATAGAGGCGGCCAAAGAGAAAGGCATTGCACAGCCGGAAGAAGAACCGCGTCAGTGGACCAATTTCATCCGATAGAACACTGCAAGGTCGTGTTGAAATGGCTGACTGTGTGGGGCGCATCGGTGGCGAAAAGGCAAAAACAATCAGATGTGGGTCCTAAGGTTGGCATGCTGCCGGCTCCCTCAAAATCACGCTTGAGGCTCTAACTTCAAACCTTCCCAATAGCCTTCGGGCTGTCAGGGCCTTTTGTTGCAGTGAAGCGCAGGGGCGCTTTTCTGAAGGCGATCTGGAAAGAAGCGCAGAGTGCTCCAAATTTCTCGCTGGTGAAAACTGTCCGCCGCTTTCTGTGGCACTGTTTATATGAAGGTTGCCCGACGAGGCCGAGCATGTGAAGGCCGCTGAGAAAAAGTACGGGCAACCGCAGGCCAAGTGCCGACTGGTCTGGGGCGTCAGACCCTGGAAATCAGAGGGCGGAGGGCCACGGCTTCGCTCCCTTTCAAAACGTTTTGAGCGCCAAAACAGAAGGTTGAAACGTCCTGCGCGTTGGGGCGCCTTGTCCCCGGGAGGGGGCAAGGCGAATCCCTTTTGAGGAATTCCCCCCAAGAACAGGAAACCTACAACTCTATTTTACCGTTTTACCGCACGCAATCAACAGCAATGGTTTAAGCGTACAAGGCCAAAAGAAAAAGCCGCCCGAAGGCGGCTTTTTCTTTTTATGTTTCATTTGCAAGAGAGAAAGTGAAGCGAGGTTATCTCTGGTATGTGACGCGTCCGCCCAGATAGGTGGCCACGGGGCGGGCGTCTTTGATTTGCTCGGCGGGGACGGTGAAGATGTCGGTGTCGAGCACCACAAAGTCGGCCATATAGCCGGGCTGGAGGCGGCCGCGTCCGTTCTCGTCGAAGCAGGTGTAGGCGCTTTCATACGTATAGTTGTCAATGGCAGTGAAGACATCGACGCATTCGCCGGGCAGATACATCTCGCCGCCGTTGAGATCGCGGCGGGTGATGGCGCAGTAGAGGTTGTTGAAGGGGTTGAGATCTTCAACAGGGCAATCGGTGCCATACGAGACGTGAATCCCCATGCGGCCCATGGTGCCAAAGGCATAGGAGGTCTCGGCCAGGGCATCGCCCACGCGCTGACGGACAACATGCATGTCGTAGTGGATGAAAATGGGCTGAACCATGGCCATGACATCGAGGTCGCGGATGCGGGCGAGCTGATCTGCATCGGTGATCTGGCAATGGATGATGCCGTGGCGATTTCTGTTGGGGCCGTTTCCAATCACGCGCTCATAGCTGGCCAGACAGTTTTCCACGGCGCCGTCGCCGATGCAGTGGGTGACGACGGTGCAGTTGTGGGCGTCGGTGACGCGCACAATCTCGTCGAACACATCGTCTGGCAGCGTCTTGATGCCAACGGCGTTGGGATCATCGGCATAGGGGCCGCGCAGCAGCGCGGTGCGCGCGCCGAGAGAACCGTCGATAAACATCTTGATGGAGCCGATCTGCGCCAGCGCGTCGCCGTCGCCGCGCACATGACCTTCGTTGAAGAAGGCGGTCAGCTTCTGGGGATCGGTGAAGCTGCACTGTGCAAAATAGCGGCAGGTGATCTCATCTCTTTGGCGCAGCAGGTCGATGGCCGCCAGAAAGTCGGGATAGTTGTTTTCGTTTAAGTCGTTGCTCTGCACGGTGGTCAGGCCCATCGAGGCGGCATAGTCCATCGCGGCCTTGAGGTAGGAGGCGATGACCTCGGGGGTGGGCTCTGCGCGCAGGGAAACCAGCAGATTGGAGGCGCGTTCGTAGAGCAGACCATCGGGTTCGCCGTTTTCTCCGATGCCAAACTCGCCGCCCTCGGGTTGAGGCGTTTGCGCCGTGAGGCCGATCATTTCAATGGCGCGGCTGTTGATGGAAATGGCATGGCCGCAGGCACGCGAGAAGATGATGGGGTGCTCGGTGGAGATTTGATCGAGGTCGTAGCGGTTGGGCATGCGAACCTCGTCGGTGAAGTAGTCCTGGTTCCAGCCAAAGCCCTGCAGCGTTGCGCCGGCGGGAAGAGCGTGAGCGGCGAGGAAATCGCGTCCGCGCTGAATGACCTCCTGCATGGAGGGGCAGCCGTGCAGAGCCACCTGGTTGAGGTTGTCGCCCAGCATTTGAATGTGAAGATGGCTGTCGTTGAAGCCGGGAATCACGGTGCGGCCTTCAAGGTCCACACGCTCGCAGCCGCTTGGCGCGGCGGCCAGCACCTCGCCATCGCTGCCGATGCGCACAATGCGATCGTCTTGCACCAGCATGGCCTGCTCGAAATGGTCGCGCTCCACGTAGATCTTGCCGTTGAAAAATACTCTGTCCATAATAAACTCCTCCAAATTTTTGTTTTTGAGTTAATATGGCCACCGCGATGCAACAAAAAAAGGGTTGCATCGCCCTCGATGCAACCCTTCACAACACACATGGAAAACCGCGCGAAAGCACGGAAAATCATATGATACAAGACGGACATACCCGCTTGCCGGAAGTTCTCATCGATAGCGCCTCTGCGGGAGGGATGGACGTCTCATCCCGCAGGAGTCTTAATGATTTTCACATTAAGCCCAGCAAAAACACATACCTGTGTTTTCCTTCGGCAGTTACCCCTTTCGCCGGCTTCATCGCATGTCTGCTCCCCCGGTTACTCATCTCACTGCAACCTCTATCAACTTTGTGAACTGAGTATAGCAGAAGCGCCGTGCTTTTGTCCAGCCTTTTTGAAAAATTCATGAATTTGTGTCTACCTTCCACAAAAAAAGAGGGGAGTTCTGGCGAAAAACAGTGGCTTTTTAACCACGTTTTGCACAAGGACCCCTCTCTTTGTTTGTGGTGTACAGGGAGGCTTCAGCGCGATCTGCGCCAGACCGACGGGGAGAAAAGCACGAGCATGGGGAAGATTTCAAGGCGTCCGAGCAGCATGTCAAAGGAGAGCAGCAGCTTGGAAAAGGGGGTGAAAAACCCGTAGTTTCCCATGGGGCCCACAAGCCCGATGCCGGGGCCGATGTTGTTGAAACAGGCCAACACCGCAGAGATGGTGGTGTCGAAATTATAGCCCTCCACGCTGAGCAGCAAAACGGAAATCCCTGTGATGAGGGCATAAAAGGTCAGATATGAGCCGACGGCCGAGAGCGTCTCCTCCTCCACGGGGCGGCCGTCGAGCCGCACGCGTGTGACGGTGCGCGGGTGCAGAAGGTGCCGCAGCTCCTGCCACGACGACTTGATTGCGATGATCAGGCGCGACGTTTTGATGCCGCCACCCGTCGATCCCGCGCAGGCGCCTGCGATCATGAGAAGCAGCAGCACCACGCGGGAAAACACCGGCCACAGGGCAAAATCGGCTGTTGCAAAGCCGGTGGTTGTGATGATGCTGGCCACCTGGAAGGAGGCGTAGCGCAGCGCGGTCAGCGTATTGTCGTAGAGATGGGCGATGTTGAGCGTGATCATGGCGATGGATGCGGCGATGATGGCAAAGTAGTAGCGCATTTCCTCGCTTTTGAGGCCCTGCACCACATGGCCGAAGAGAATCAGATAGTAGACGTTGAAGTTGACGCCGAACAGGATCATGAAGATGGTGATGACCCAGTCGAAATAGGCGCTGCCAAAGTGACCCACGCTTGCGGCATAGTTGGCAAAACCGCCGGTGCCGGCCGTGCCAAAGGAGAAGATGAGGCTGTCAAACAGCGACATGCCGCCCAGCGCAAGCAGCACCACCAAAATCACCGTGAGCAGCATGTAGATGCCGTAGAGCAGCACGGCCGTGGAGCGCAGCTTGGGGACGAATTTGCCCACGCGCGGGCCGGGGGATTCGGCGCGCATGAGGTGGATGGAGCTTTGTCCGGCCATGGGCAACACCATGAGCACGAAGACCAGCACGCCCATGCCGCCCACCCAGTGGGTGAAGGAGCGCCAAAAGAGAATGCCCTGGCTTAACGTTTCCACATTGGGGATGATCGAGGCGCCCGTTGTGGTAAAACCTGAGACAATTTCAAAAAAGCAGTCGACAAAAGGGCCCACCTCGCCGCTCAGGAAAAGCGGCAGCGCGCCAAAGAGCGACAGCACGATCCAGCACAGCGACACCGTGACAAAGCCCTCTTTGGCGTAAAAGGTCTGTTTTTGCGGGCGCTTTCTGGTCAGCACCGCGCCGACGGCCAGCAGCAAGACAATGGTCAGCCCGAAGGTGCCGCCGACAGACTCTCCGTACAGAAGGCCGACGGCGAGCGGCAGCAACATGAGCAACGCCTCCACGTTGCAGATATACCCCAAAAGGTAGAAGATCATGGCATAGTTCATAAGATGCGCTTCACACTCCCTCTGGGAAGTTAATGGTTGAGGGTTCAGGCCGTGGGCGCGTTGGGCCCGGATTCTGGCCTTGGAGCCTGGGTTTGACCGTGTGCGTCAGGCGCTCGAGATGTGAGCTGGCTACAATGGCTGCGCTTCGAGCGGCGCAAAACATAAAGTAAAGAAAGCCGAATTAAACGCAGGGGCCCTTCGCACGTCGTTTTAGCCGGGTTAAGTGGCGCTGCGATGAGCCGCTTTTGAGCCACGGCTGAAAGGCTGGGTTTTCAAGCGCCCCCTGCGGTCAGCGAGCCTTTTGAAATGGCGTTTTGCGGGGATTTCGCTTTGCGCCGTCACGTTAAGTCCAAAGGTCGTGTGGATGAAATCACAATGCTCGCACTTTATCTTGAACAAGCTACAGGCCCGGCGTTTGAATGGCATGCTTCATTGCCAGTTGAATTCGACCGGGACGGGAATTGAACGCGCGCCTTGCGTTGGTCTGAAGAAAACTGCCTTGGCTGCGCCGTAATCGGCCCACAATGACGAACCCGAAGACAAGCGATCCTTTGCATGCGTGCCCTCGCGCCGGGGCTTTGTGCTCAAGCGTGTGCCTGCCTGGGCCGTGGGACGCACCTTGTTGTGCGCTTTGCGGTTGAGCCCCGGCCTGGACGCGCTCAGGCAAAGATATCGTGGATGTCTTTCATGAAGGGCTTTGTTGTGACCACCACCACGCTGTCGCCAATTTCAATGGTGTCGTTGCCGCCGGGGATGATGACCTTTCCCTTTCGGATGATGCAGGCGATGAGCAGATCTTTTCCAAGCGGCAGATCGCGCAGCGGCACCGATTGCATGTCAAACCCTTCGGCGATGAGAAACTCCAGCGCCTCCACGCGGTCGCCCACCAGACGGTGCAGCGTCTCGACGTTGCTGCCCTGAGAGTTGCCCAGGGCGCGGGCGTATTGCAGAATCTGATTGGTGACCACCGACTTGGGGGACACCACGCTGTCGAGCGGAAGCTGCTGCGCGATTTTGAGCAGCGCCGTGCGGTTGACCTTGGTGATGGTCTTGGAAACGTGCGAGGCCGCGGCAAAGAGACTGAGCAGGATGTTTTCCTCGTCGTTGCCGGTCAGCGCGACAAAGGCGTCGGCCTTGTCGAGCCCTTCTTCGAGCAGCAGCTCGTGGTCGCTGCCGTCGCCCTCGATGACGATGGCGCGCGGGAAGTATTCGCACAGCTCCAGGCAACGCTTGTGGTCGCGCTCCACCACCGTCACATCCATGCCCATGTCGAGCAGTTGTCGGGTGAGGTAGTAGGCAATGCGGCTGCCGCCCACCACCAAAACGCTGCGGATTTTCTCGCGCGTCAGATCAATGGCCTTAAAAAAGGCGGAGATTTCGGCGGGCGAAGCCGTAATGCCAATGTGATCTCCCGCCTGCAACACAAAGTCGCCCTGGGGGATGAACACCTTGTCGCCGCGCTGCACGGTGCACACCAGGACTTTGAGTCGATATTTGTTGTAAAGGGAGAAAAGGGGCAGATCGTGCAGGGGGCTGCCCTGCGGCACCGTGAATTCACAGAGCTCGACGCGCCCCTTGCAAAAGGTCTCGATCTTGGTGGCGGAGGGGAAGGCGAGGATGCGCGCGATCTCCTTGGAGGCGGCGAGCTCGGGGTTGACAGCCATGGTGAGCCCGAGATCCTCGCGCATGAGCACAAGCTGCTGCGCGTATTCCGGGTTGCGCACGCGCGCAATGGTGTGCTTGGCGCCCAGTTTGTGCGCAACCAGACAGCAGAGCATGTTGCACTCGTCGGAAGGGGTGGCGGCCACCAGAAGATCGGCCTTGGGGACGCCGGCCTCGAGCTGGACGGTGTAGTTGACGCCGTTGCCCTGGACGGCGATGATGTCAAGTCTCGTGTCAGAGTTCTTGAGCTTGTCGGGGCTGTTGTCGATGACCACCACGTCGTGCCCCTCGGAGGAGAGCTGTTCGGCGAGGGAGTGGCCCACCTTGCCGTCGCCGACGATGACAACATTCATATAATCACCTCAAAATGATAATGCCCTGCATCATCTTTGAAAAGGCAAACGCCATACACCTTGCGAAGAGCCGCCGAGGACGTCGACGGCTCTTTGGGTCGGATGGCCCGGTTTGACGGTTGATGCGGCGTGTGGCGATGACTTGACGGCCGGGGCCGCCTTTGAACAGGGCGACGAGCTGGCGCAGATGGTGCGGTCGAACAGGCGCGGCGCGCTTTAAAAAATATCGGTCAGAGAGTCGTCGTTGAACACCCAGTCTCTCACGTCGGTCACATTGTAGCGTCCGCCGCTACTGCGGGTGATGACGGTGCTGATGCCGGCGTTGATGATGAGCCGTTTGCACATGGAACAGCTCTGGGGATTTTCGATGAGATCCCCCGTCTTCATGTCGCGCCCGGCCAGGTAGAGCGTGGCGCCCAGCATGTCGCGGCGGGAGGCCGAGATGATGGCGTTTGCCTCGGCATGGACCGAGCGGCAGAGCTCATAGCGTTCCCCTTGGGGAATGCCCAGCGTCTCTCTCATACAGTAGCCAAGGTTGATGCAGTTTTTGCGTCCGCGCGGGGCGCCGGAATAGCCGGTCGCCACGATCTCGTCGTTTTTGACAATGATGGCGCCATAGTTGCGGCGCAGGCAGGTGCCGCGTTCAAGCACGGTCTCGGCAATGTCGAGATAGTAGTTTTCCTTGTCAACTCTCATGTTGTTCCTCCCGGGCGTTGTCTGATTTGATCGGGTTTTAAAAAAGGCCCTTGTAAAACGTCTTTGTTTTGTTTATCTTTATATTATCGAATGCCCCATGAAAAAACAAGGGGGATTTGTGTAAAATGTCTTTTGCAAAAAGGGGAATTGTGGTATTCTGATACAAAGCGTGAACAGAAAGGACGCAAACCATGGTAAAATACGGGATTTTACTGGCGCTGTTTGCCCTGACTTTTTTGCTGCCCGGCGCAAAAGAGGGGTGGGACAGCGTGTCGATGTGGTGGTATTTGCCCATGCTGGTCGTCGCCCTTTTGCTCGGCGTATGGGTGGGCCGTCGCCGACGCACAAAGCGCGAAAGCGAGAACAAACGTCAGGAGATGGAAAATCGTCCTCGCGACTATCTGGCCGGGCGGCGCAGCAGGAAAAAATAGACCTTCAAAAAAGGACGAAAGGGGCGCTCAATTTCTGTGCCATGGGCGCGCAGAAAGCGGGCGCTCAAAACAAAAGGGCTGTGGAGCGGAGCAACGCCAGAGCCCGCCGGCAGAAAAGGAGAACAGCGATGTTTCGACCCATGAGAAGAAGCGACAAGGCCCTTCCCGAAGGAGAAGTGCTCGAAATGCTCAAGACGTGCACGTCGGGCGTGCTGGCCGTGTGCGGGGACGACGGGTATCCCTATACGGTGCCGGTCAGCCATGTATATGCCGACGGCAAGATCTACTTTCACTGCTTCAAGGAGGGCCACAAGCTCGACGCCATCCGTGGCTGCGACAAGGTGTCCTTTTGCGTTGTGGAACAGGACAACGTGGTACAAGAGGAATTTGCCACGCACTTTCGCAGCACGGTTGTCTTTGGGCGCGCCCGGATTTTGACGGGCGACGAGGAGCGGCGTCACGCGCTGACCTGCCTGAACGACAAGTTCTCCCCGCTGTATCCGCAGGAGGGGGCAAAGGAGATCGAGCTCTCGTGGGAGCGCGTCTGCGTGGTGGAGATCACGCCTGAGCATGTC
>CABRXB010000014.1 GCA_902474785.1 uncultured Eubacteriales bacterium
CCCCGCTCACTTTAAATGAAACCGGCAGTCCGGCGATCACCAAAACATCCGAGGCTCCAAGCCCAACGGCTTTTTCCAGTATTGCTTGCAGCATACATCCGGCTCCTTTCACTCGATAAAAACGGGCAGTCCCTCGTCGATCAGCTCTTCCTGCTCGATGGGCGTCACCTGCCAGCGCAGCGTCACCACCCCGCCATCCTCGTCACGCACAAGATGGAGTTCCAGCGTTTGCACGTCGGTCACTGGGATGCTGCACACAAGCTCGCGCTCCTCGCTTTGCGCAAATGCCGCGGCAAGAGCGGCCGCCTTTGTATCGGCCTCGTAATAGGCGGTCACGGTGTCGGCGTTGATGCGGGAGAGACGGTAGTCGGCCCGTGCGGAGGAGAGGGTGAGCGTGGCAAAGGTGGCCAGGCACAGCACCGTCAAAATCATGAGCACCGTGAGGATGCCAACGCCCAAAGGCGAGCCCCCCATGTGATCCGCTTGCCGTCCTCTCATGAGTCAACCTCCCCTTGCGGCACCACAACCGAAACGCTGTAAATCAGGCGGCCCTCTCGAAACACGTCGATCTGCGCCTCCTTGAGCCCCTTCGAGGGGGCCGGCATCGACGCGGTGACCTCATAGCCTTCTTTTGTCGTCTTCTCTTTAATCTCTCCCCCCGCGCGGAAGGTCTCGGCCGCCGACTGCGCCAGATAGACCGCCTGGGTCAGCTCGGCGCTCTGGTTGCTGATCTGCCGCGCCCTGAGCAGCATACTCACGCAGACCACGGCGCAAAAGGAAAACAAAAACAAGTCGAGCACAAGCTCGGTCAAAAAGAGACCGCCTTGCGTGCGCTGTCGTCTCATGGCGAAACGCCCCCCTCCTTCTCACTGCGAGGACAGACAAAGAGCTCTTCTTGCGTCTCATCCGGGAAGAGCAGCGTCATGGCAAGGCCGCCCCGCTCCTCGCGCACGGTGAGCGATTGCATCGGGAGAATGGCCACGCCGTCGGCCGCGCCAAGACCCAGTCCCTCCTCGGTGTAGAGCTCCATGAGCGACCCCTCATGACAGTAGAGGTATGTGACATAGCTGATCTCCCCCGCCGTCTCCCTGAGAACCACCGCATCGACCTCTCCCAGCTCGCCGGCCGACACGCCGCCTGCACTGTCGCCGCGGCGCACCTGGTTGACGAGATAGGACATCGCCGTGCGGCGCATCTCGTTGTCCTGTGAGGCGGCTGTGACGCGGCGGTAGACGCTGCTGCCCATCAGCGTGAGCCCAACAGCCATAAAAAGAAAGAGCGCGCACAGCGCAATCACCATGGCAAGGCGCATACGCTGTCCGCGGTTTTGATCCAGCTCCATTTGTCACACACTCCTTCGCACGCGCCTGTCTCTACTGGGTAACCGCCAGCACTGTAACGCTCGGCAGCAGGTTGGCTGCAACATAGCGATAGTCCACAAAATATCGGCTCTGATCCACCAAAACGCCGTAGCGCTCCAAATAGGAGAGGCTGGGCGGATAAAAGCCCTCAAGCGCATAACATTGCACTGTGGCCCTTCTGATGTTCTGCTCCAGCATCGCAAGACTCTCCTGTGTCACTCTGCGCGAAAGCTCGCTTGAGAGGGGCACCAGCAAAAAGGGAAGGGCCAGCACCAGCAGCCACAGCACAATTTTGAACAACGTCCTTTGCCTCATGCCCTTTCCCCCTTTTCACGTTTGACCGCAGGGCGCAAAACCCTTTCGGTCTCTTGGTTTACCATGTTCAAGCGCCGATGGTGCTCATCACGCCGAGCAGCGGCAGCATGACCGAGAGCAGCACCACGCCGACGCTTGCGCACAGCACAAAGAGCAGCACATACTCAAAGCGGCCCAGTCTGCGCGAGAGCAGTTCCTGCGCCTCCTGCTGGCAACGCGCCGCAATTTCACGCAGCGTCTGATCGGGGTCGCCGCCCCGAAACCCCGCCAGGAGCAGGCCACACTGGAGATTGTCGAGAATTTCGGCCTGCTCCACGGCTTTGGGAAAGGACAGGCCCTTTTCCATCTGCTCTCTGGCGGCGCGCAGCGCCGCTTCCATGTCCGACCCCTCGAGCAGCGCCACGGCATATTCCATGGCGCGGTCGATGGGCAGCCCGCTTGAAAGCATCATGGCCATCGACGAGAGAAAGCGGCTGCGATCCACGGCAAGCGCGGCGGCGCGGCCGCTGAGCGCCTTTTTGCCCCGTTGAAAGAGCATCTTTCTGCCCTTGTCCGTATAAAAGAAAAATCCCAGCACCGCCGCGCCCAGCAAAAGAAGGACGGCGAGCGCCACAGAAAGGCCTTTGCTCATCTGTCCAAAGCGCAGCAGCAGTTGCGTTGTGAGCGACAGCGACATGCCAAGCTGGTCAAAGACCTGCTCGAACACAGGCAGAACCTTGGTCATCAGCGTCAACAAAATCACGGCGATGAGAACCCCCATCAGACAGGGGTAGACCACCATGCGACGCATCGCCCGCTCGGTCTCATCCTCTTGGCGATAGTAAGTGGAGAGCGCGTCAAAAACCTGCTCTGTCTGTCCGGCGGCCTGGCCGATTTCCACCATGTGCAGCAGGTAATGGGGAAAGGCCCCCGTCTCTTTGAGGGCCGCGTCGAGCGACAGACCCTGTCGCAGCGCATGGCCAAGCTGCTCAAGCAGGGCCTTTTGCCAGGGCTCCTTGGCGTCGCCTTGCAGCGCCTCGATTCCCGATTCCCAGGGCACACCCGCCTTCCCCACAAGGGAGAGCTGATAGCACAGCACGGAAATTTGATCCGCTGTAAGCGTCAACTGTTGGTTTTTAGGAGACTGCTTCATCAAACACCCCTCACTTTGTATCACACCAAGTCGAAACGCCCGGCTTTTTGTAAACGCCCTCAGCCGGTCCGTCTGCAAGACAAAGACGGGTGCGGCGCATTGCTTTTACGCTTCCTTTAATACACATATTTTTGCGTATAATTGTCGCCATTGGAGATATAGGCCAAAATCTCCTTGCTGGAGTTGGCGCTTGAGGCAAAGGTGGGGTCCATCAGCTTCCAGGTGTGCCCGTCAAAGTAAATGGCCTTTTCCACCCAGCCCGACTCCTCCAGGTAGACGCTAATCCACGCGTGATAGACGGTGCCGGCATATCCCACCACCAGCTTGCAGGGGATATTCTGGCTGCGCAGCATCGCCGTCATGACCGAGGCATAGTCAAAACAGATGCCCTTTTTCTCGGCGAGCACGGCGTCCACATCGGGCAGATAGCCGCTTTGAACCGATTTGGCCCGCTCGAGATCATAGGTGAAGTTGCCCACCACATAGTCGTAGACGGCCGTCACTTTCAAAAGGGAGGTCTCCTGGCCGGTGCAGAGCTCCACCGCCTGCGCCGTCACCGCGGAATCTGCCGTGAAATTGACATACTGATTGGCGTATAGAAATGGCAAAAACTCATTGCGAAGGGCCAACGTCACCGTCGCGCTGTGCGCCAGAGCGTACTTGGTGCCCGTGGTGTTCTCGTACACCTTGATGCTGTAGCTCCCGTCGCCCTCCACCAGAGGAAAGGTTTCAAAAACGCCCTTGTTGTTGAGATCGTAGGTGTAAGTGGTTCCGCCGCTCTTTGTGATTTGGAGCTTGATGCGGACATCGCGCCCGCCGACATACTTCACCATCACAAGCCCTTCGGCCAGATTGGAGCTGTCGACCACGGCTTTGGCGTTCGACGACACCGCAGCGCCCGATTTGAGCTCCACTTTGACGGGGATCTCGGTGGCCAGCGCCCTTGTCATGGCGGCGGCAGAGCCCGCCAACAGACAAAAAACCAGCAGCAGACAAAGCGTGCGAACCGGCTTACGAAATTTCATCCTTTGCATGGGTCAAATAGACATAATCTTCTTCTTCCGGCGCCACCTCGTCGAGCACGGCCCGCAAAACAATGCGGTGATCCGAAATGCCGATGGGGTGACACGAGGTGATGGTGACGCAGCTCTCCCCTGTGGTGCAGATGGGCGTCCAGTCGTCCTCCTCGACGATGGTCAGGCTCTCAAACAGATAACGATAGATCTGCTTGTTGTAGACCAGGTAAACGTAGTCCCCATCCTCCATGGTATCAATGTAGTAAAAGGGGGCGTTGTCGGTTACTTTTCCGTTGACACGGCCATTGCGGTGCCCCGCAAGTGAAACATTGCGGTTGCCCTCCCCGGGCAACTGGGCGTATTCATACAGGCCCACACCCTTGCTTAGCGTGTCGGCATCTGTCCCGTTGTAAATGGAGCGCACAAGATCGAGCTTTGGAATACGCAGCGTGATCTGTCCGCTCTCATAGGCGCGGCGCTCAGGCGTGATGACCAGCTTGCCAACCGGCAATCCGTCCACCTCGTCGGGCGGCTCGGGGTCGGAGGGCTCGGGCTGCTCCTCTGGCGGTTCCATCGGCAGCTCGGGCTCCGGCTGCGTTGTCGGCACGGGAGGCGGCTCATTTTGTGCGGGGTCGCTTGGCGCGACATACCGCCAGAGAACAAAGACAAGCGCCTCCGCCAAAACCAGCAGGCAGACGCCAAGGGCCATGCGCGACGTCTTTTTCATCGTTTAGTCGAGCTCCACTTCTCTCACCTTATAGGTGAGCTTAACGGGGCTGCGGCGGTAGTGTCGGTAATAGGTGTCGACAATGCGCTCCATGACCATATCGCTGTCCTCATAGTTGGCCGACAGCAAGAGCACCACAAACTGCGCCGCGCTGTATTGCGAAACCACATCTCCCCGGCGCAGTGAGTTGACCAAAACGCCCGACAACCGCTCCATCACATCGCCGAGCAATTTGAGCTCCGGCATGGTTCCATCGCGCTGCGTTACGGTGATGAGACACACATGTACGCACACGCCGCTGCGCTTGGCGCGCCTGGCCTCAAGGCGGTAGATCTCACGGAAAAAGCCATATTCGCACAAAAAGGCCCCGCCGCGCGCCGCCGTTTCCCTCAAGTCCCTTTGAATGATTTCAAGGTCGGTCTCGAGCTCTTTTTTGATGCTCATGATCTCTGTGTAAAGCGCCCGAAGTTCCTCTGAGGGGCGCACGCCAAGACTGCGGTAGAGCGTCTCGGTTGCCAGCTCGTACTGCGCGAGCGCGGCGGCATTTTTGCCCTGGCGAAGCAGCGAGCGCACCAGCAGAATGTGAAGCTGCTCGTCGAGCGGGTCGCGCCCGCTCGCCACGGCGCAAAGCTGCGCCATCTCCTCATAACACTCCGTGTCAAAATAGAGCCCCGCAAGCTTTTTCACCGCGTCGAGATACTGGTTGTGGTAGAGCGTGGCGAGTGGAATGAGCCAAAACTGACCGCTGAGTTTGGGAAGCAGATCGCCGCGATAAAGGGCGATTGCCTTTGAATACAGCTCTATTTTGGATTCTGTCGATTTCTCCCCCGCCGCCCGCTCACAAAGCGTCTTAAACTGCTCCACATCCACCTCGCAGGGAATTTCGGGATTCCAGGCATATCCGCCGCGGCGCGACAAAATGGGCCGCGGGTTTTCGCCAAATACGGGTTCCAGCATGGCGCGAATCCGGTAGATCAGCGTTTTGAGCGCATTGATGGGGTTGCCGCTCTCCTCATCGTCCGACCAAAACACGTCGATAAGTTCGGTCTGAGGGACATTGCGGCCTCGGTGCAAAATCAGATAGGAGAGCACGCTGAGCAGCTTTTGCGAACGCGTTGCCTCATCTGTCAACGTAGCGCCATGCCACGCCAGAGAAAATCCTCCAAACAGACAAATATCTGCCGTCTGCTCCTGAAACGCTTCAACACTCTGCTTTGTCATAACGTTGCGAACCCTCCTCCACCGATTGAAAAACCTTTACAATAGAATCACTTTGCTCGCCCAACGCCGATCAAATAGGCCAATTCTCATACTGATTCAGTTTTTATTGTAACATAGCACAAAACTCTTTTCCAGTGCTTTTTCAAGTTTTTCCCGCTTCGATGCCTGCTTGTTTTCGCCGATTAGATAAGCGTCAAGGATTTCAAGTCTTTTTGCTGCTTTTTAATATGGAAGAGATTTCAATGGGGGAAAAGACATTTAAAAAGAAGCAGTTTGGTGACAAACTACTGGAAAGTTTTTCATGGCGGTATTTTTTTACCAAAAAATCTCGTTTTGTGACCTTCTGGTAACTTTTGCTTGCTAGGATTAGCTTGCAAGGTTTGAAAAACAACCAACCGACAAAGGAGGATGAGGCAATTGCAATATTCACCCGGCACGAGGGAGTCGATGCTGATCACCATCCTCAACCGTCAAAATGCCACATGGCAAGGCACTGTGACCTTTATTGAAACAAACCAGACGAAACCCTTTCGAAGCGTGCTCGAACTCATCAAGTTGATCGACAGCACAAATTCAGAACCAACCGATTCGCTTTCAGAATACAACGAAGAGAAATGAGGAGACGGATTATGACTGCAACCACACTGAAACGACCTCTCGCGCTGCTTCTCACCATCGGCCTGCTGCTTGGAATGCTCCCCATGAGCGTTCTGGGCATGGACATGGTGGATTCGCACCAACACGGTGAGGCCACTTTTTCCGACGACGGGTATTACTACACCGGCAACTGCACCCCCACCTATGCCGAAGGAGCCCGTCAGCTCAAGGCCGACTGCGGCCACACCGCCCACGTCTGTGACGACGGCTGCACGCCTATTGACAGCTGCGACTGTCCCTCGCACGTCCATGACGATGGCTGCTACACCACAGAGCCTGTGACCTGCGAGCTCTCGACCGCGTGCGACTGCCCTGAAGTGGAAGTCACCAGGGAAGAGGAAGTCGAGCAAACCGTCCCCGTCGAAGTCGAAGTGGAGTATGAGGAGACGGTTCCTGTGGAGGGCGGCGAAGAGGGCGAGACCACCACAGTCACCAAAACGAGAACCGAAACCCGCAACGAGACCCGCACCGTCAAGCAGGAAGTCACAGTCACCGAGGTGGTCTGCCAGGGCGGGCATCACACCCACTCGGACGACTGCCAGACCCAAAGGACCCTGACCTGCACCCGTGAGGGCGAGGTCGAGCACACGGCGTCTTGCCCCATCGGATCCTGCCCTCTGGCCGGAACTGTGGAGCACAGCGACGACTGCTATGAGACAATTCCCGGCGACGTGACGGGCTACACCTGTGAGAAATACCCCTATTTCACCGTCACCTTCGTGCCCTGCAACGAGACTGACGAGACCACCGCCGTCAACGTGGTGCCCGATCTGCCCGAGCAGTTCCCGCTGACCATCCCCACCCTCACCGCGCCTCTCAACGCCTATGGCGAGCCCGTTGAGCTGTTGGGCTGGTTTGACGAGGACGCGCAGCAGATCGACCCCGCCACCCTGACGCAAAGCGCCACGCTGTACGCTGTCTGGGACAATGTGCAAACGCTTGCGCTCTCGACGCAATACGAGGGCAACATCGACATCAACTGGAGCCGCTCCCCTGAGACGGAAGACGGGATCTACAAAGGCGGCTTTTTCTCCGCCAGTTGGTCGACGCTGACAGAAAAGCTCATCCCCACCGTCATCGGCGAAGCCAAGGTTTGGGACGGATCGACAGATAGCCCTTATTTCAGCGCCTGTGCGAATAAGAATCACGCCGGCGCGACATGGCGAAATGACGGTTGGGTTGCCCCATACCAATCCTCTGTGCGTCGTATCCAAGGCACCTTCACCCTGCCCAATGGCTACAGCACCAACGACACCTTTTTGCTGACCTCTGTGGCCCGCGACATCTATAAGGATGCGGGCGCCTCCACCGATGTGCTGGCAATCAACGACAACGTCTATATCTTCCTCTATCAGCAGAGCGACGCCTCAAAGATCACCGACGACAACTACCTCGACTATCTGGTGTTTTTCTCCGGCAACAGTACTGCCAAAGACACCCTGGGCAACCTGTCGAAAACGGCAAACGGCAGATATGTCACGAAATGGGAGTATAACTGGTCGCCTCACAAAGCAAAAAACTGGACCGTCAACGAGACCCTTTACAATCTTATGACGCACAGCGACGGCTGGTACACCGAAGCCGACTGGGACAACATCGGCGCACGCCTCTTTGAAAACTATCCCTCGGCCAAGGCCGGCGACACCTTCGTGATCGACATCTTCGCCGAAGACACCAGCTCTGATCACGGCGGCGGCATGGATAAACTCGCGCTGCAATACAGCAAGGCCCCCTCGACCGATCTGACTGTGACGGTGGAATACTACAAAGACGCCATCACCCCCGCAAACAAGCTCGGCGAAAAGGGCTACAGCAAGACCGCCAAAGTCGACGACAAGATCACGCTCTCGGGAAACTGGCTGACCAACTTCCAGCCCTCCGGCTATCAGGCCGGTCAGCAGGTTGGCTCCATCCCCTATGTGGTTTCGAATCAGGAAAACAACGTGATCCAGGTGCTCTACAGCGATCAAAACGCGCTCAAGACCAGCTTCACGGTAACCAAGGTCTGGCAGCATGGCGAAAACACCGATCTGCCGACCAGCGTGAGCATGCAGCTCAAGGCCGACGGTGAGGACTACGGCTCTGTCGTCACGCTCTCGGCTGACAACGACTGGACCTACACCTGGAACGACCTGCCCCGCATGGCGGGTAACAGGGAGATCTCCTACACCGTCACAGAATCTGCGCTTCAAAATTACACGCCCAGCACACCTGCACCCACTGCAACCCCTGTTTCTGTTAATCCCGACAACATCACCGTTGTATCTGCAAAAAACGCCAGCAGTTTTACCGGTGTAAACGGCTCTTTTGTGGCAGCCTTCAAGGGAAATGATTTCATGGTCTGGACCAAAAACGGCCTGACCCAAGACGAACAGTCGGCCTTTGTGCGCTCGTTTGCCGGTGCTGTGACAGTAACCAACTTTAAGAACATCACCACGGAAAAGACCACCTTCTTCCACGGCGCAAACGGCAGCTACGGCGGCATCACCGTGTCGGAAGATACCGTCACCTTTGACAGCAAAAGCGACTGGTCGCAGTTTGCCCATGGCGGCTATGCCTTTGGCCTCAATGCGACTGTCACCAACACCTACAATCCTCCCGCGCCGCCCACTTCCTACACCCTCTCCTATACTTGGACTGGGCTGCCCGCGGGCGCCAATCTCACCCCGCCTGTGAACCAGACCTACCATGAGAGCGATACCGTCACTCTCGACGACAGCTTTGGCAGCTCTTCCACCGTCAAGGTCGGCCACGACACCTACACCTTCTCGGGCTGGACGTCTGTCACCCCCGCCCTCAACGATGGCAAGATGCCCGCCAGCAATGTGGAAGTCTCCGGCTCCTGGAGCGTCACGGCCACCGATCCCACCTACACCGTGACCTACACCAAGGGCAGCCACGGCACCTTTGATTCCGACGGCCACAGCGGTCTCTACGCCGGAGACCCCACCCCTGACTTTGCCGGCACCATTGACAGCGCCACCAACAATCCCGCGGGAGAAGCCGGCTGGACCTTTGCCGGATGGGAGCCCTCCGTCTCCTCCACTGTCTCGGGCAATCAAATCTATGTTGCACAGTGGACGGCAAGCGATGCCACCACCTACCGGGTCGAGTTCTATTACGAGCAAAACGGCACCTACTCCGAAAATGCAACCTCTTTTGTCTCCCGCACGGGTACCACCGACAGCCCTGTCTCTGTGACGGATGCAGACAAAACGTCCACCAGCACCCGCCATGTTCTGGACACCACACGGGTAGATCAGTTCAGCGGCACTGTGGCCGGCGACAACACGCTGGTGCTCAAGGTCTATTTCAAAGAGCAGTTCACGGTTGTCTACAAGCCCGGCACTCGCGGCAACTTTGAAGAGCAGACCACCACCGGACTCTTCTATGGCGACGCCACACCCGACGCCCCCAACACGCCCTCCACCGGCAGTCGTTATCTCTTCAACGGTTGGAGCCCTGCTCCCGCCGAGACCGTGACCGCCGATGCGGAGTATGTGGCACAGTGGAGAGTGCGCAACAATCCCACGCCGCCCACCACCGATCCGACAACGCCCGATCCCGATCCAGTCCCCGATCCCACTGACCCCACGCCTGTGCCCAACCCCGAGCCCACCCCTGAAACCGATCCCGACATCGACATCACCGATCCCGACGTCCCGATGGGCGAGCTACCCGAGCTCCCTGAGCCCGAGCTGCCTGACGCCACCGGCGAGATCGAGATCATCGACCCCGATGTCCCGATGGGCGAGCTGCCCCACACCGGTTTTGAGGTTACAAGACCTTTCTGGGTGATCACGCTGATGGCTCTGCCGCTCAGTTTGTCCGCGCTCGGTCTGCACATCCTCTTCCCCCGCAAGGAAGACGAGCAGGCGTAACGTCTCTTCAAAAACCCCGGCTGCGTGCTCCACGCGGCCGGGGTTTTTCTGCTCTGCGCCGTCTATTTCCTCTGCCCTGTCACGCCCCAACCTCTCCTGCCCAAGCCTTTTTCAGGCGCCCTTTTTCCCTGCGGCTGCACAGCCGGGCTGCTTTTGAACTGTAAGCCGTATGGTTATCTTTTCTTCTTTCTTTTCCCATTGTGTGATATACTGAGTATAAGATGGCTTTATCAGCCACAAATTCAGGAGACTGGAGGGATTTTCATGCTGCTCGGACAGGAAAAAGTGTCCTTTTTGCACACACCCACCCCGCTGGAGCGGCTACCTTGCATCTCGGAAGAACTGGGACTGGACTTTTACATCAAACGCGACGACCTCACCGGCCTAGGCGTGGGCGGCAACAAACTGCGCAAACTCGAATATCTGCTCTATGACGCACAGCGTCAGGGCGCCACCGTGCTGCTCACCATGGGCGGCGCGCAGACCAACCACGGCCGGCTGACTGCGGCGGTGGCTGCCAAATACGGCATGAAGTGCGCCATCGTCTGCGTGGACGACTATCCGGGCGAGGTCTCGGCCAACATTCTGCTCGACCGTCTCATGGGGGCGCAGGTCATCCTCAAAAAAGACGACGGGCGCCCTGCCGAAGTCCAATATGCCGAAGTGGTGGACAAGGTGCGCGCCCGCTATGAGCAGCAGGGCGAGGTGGTCTACGAGATCCCCATCGGCGGCAGCAACACGCTGGGCATGCTCGGCTACTACGAGTGCGCCATGGAACTCACGCAGCAGGCTGTACAGCAGGGCATTCCCGATGCGCGCATACTGTGCTGCGTTGGCAGCATGGGCACTTACATGGGTCTGTTTTGCGGCCTAAAAAACGAAAACTCCCCCTTGAAGCTGACGGGAATTGCCATCTCCCCCTTTGACGAGCAGAAAAAGATGCGTCTGCCCGCCTATTTCGAAGAGGCAAAGGCGGCCTACGGCCTGACCTGCACCGCGACGGCGGCCGACTTTGACGTGGAAACCGGATACACCCGCGGGGCCTACAACAACCCCAGCCCCG
>CABRXB010000015.1 GCA_902474785.1 uncultured Eubacteriales bacterium
CGTCGCCTGCCTTTGATGTGCAGACGCTGGAATACCACGTTTCGGGCATGACCTGCGCCGCGTGCAGCGCGGCGGTGGAAAAGGCGGTGCGCCGGGTGCCGGGCGTTTTGTCTGCCAATGTCAATTTGATTATGGAGAAGTTGACGGTGGAGGCGCCGCAGGATTTTGACAAAGAGGCGATTTCCCGCGCGGTGGAAAAGGCAGGGTATACGGCGCAACCGCTCACATCGGAGAAGACGCTGCGTTTTGGCGTCTCGGGCATGACCTGTGCCGCCTGCTCTTCAGCGGTGGAAAAGGCGCTCTCCCGCAAAGAGGGTGTGTTGAGCGCATCGGTCAACCTGGTCACAAATACGGCCGAGGTCGTCTACGATCCCGCAAAAACCCGCCCAAGCGAGCTCAAATCCGCTATTGTCAAGGCCGGGTATGACATTGTGGAAAAAGAGGAAGAGCCAGACAAACGCCAGGTGGAGCAGCAACGCGCCATCGACGCCAAAAAGCGTCAGCTCATTGTGGCGGCGGTTTTTGCCATCCCCGTCTTTTATATCGCCATGGGGCACATGCTTCCCTTTGGCATCAAATTGCCGCTTCCGGCGGCCCTTGACATGATGCAGTATCCCGTCCGCTTTGTGCTGGTCCAGCTCGTACTCTCCATCCCCGTGCTCATCGCGGGGCGAAACTTCTACCTCAACGGGCTCCGGCATCTGTTTGCAGGGTCTCCCAATATGGATACGCTGGTGGCCATCGGCACGGGTTCGGCCTTTGTCTACAGCCTCTATGCCACCTGGCGGGTGTTACAGGGAGACATCTCCTTTGTGCACTCGATCTACTATGAGTCGGCCACCATGGTGGTGACGCTGGTCATGTTGGGCAAGTATTTTGAACAGCGCGCCAAGGGAAAGACCTCGGAGGCGATCAAGGCGCTCATGGATCTTGCGCCCAAGACCGCCACGCTGCTGCGCGACGGACAGGAGATCGAGGTGCTGGTGGAAGAGGTCGTTGTGGGCGACGTTTTGCTCGTCAAACCGGGTGAGGCGATTCCGGTGGACGGCGTGGTGCTCTCAGGCGCTTCGGCGGTGGATGAGTCCATGCTGACAGGGGAGAGCCTACCCATTGAAAAAGAGGAGGGCGATACGCTGACCGGCGGCTCGTTAAACGGGGAAGGACTGCTTGAGATGCGCGCCACGGCCGTTGGCGCAGACACGGCGCTTGCCAAGATCATCCGCGTTGTGGAGGAGGCGCAGGGCAAAAAGGCCCCCATCGCAAAGCTGGCCGACAAGGTGGCCGGCGTCTTTGTGCCCTCCGTCATCGCTGTTGCGGTGATTGCGGCGATTTTGTGGGGGATTTCCGGAAAGGATATCGCCTTCACACTTACGGTTTTTGTCTCGGTTCTTGTCATCGCTTGTCCCTGTGCGCTGGGGCTTGCCACGCCCACCGCCATCATGGTGGGCACTGGAAAGGGCGCCGAGCTTGGCATTCTCATCAAGAGCGGCGAGGCGCTGGAAACAGCCGGGCATGTGGACATCGTTGTGCTCGACAAGACCGGCACCATCACCGAGGGAAAGCCGCGGCTTGACGAGGTGGTGGTGTTCGATGGAGAGCAAGACGAACTGCTTCGTTTGACCGCCTGCGCCGAGCAGGGGTCTGAACATCCTGTGGCCCGCGCCATTGTGGAGGGCGCGCAGCAGGCCGGCCTGTCCCTGACAAGACCGCAGGAGTTTTCCGCCATCCCCGGCCACGGCATCGAGGCTGTGGTGGAGGGCAGGCGGCTGCTGTGCGGCAACCGCAAACTCATGGAGGCGCGCGGCATCCCGACCGACATCGCCGAGCAGCAGCGCCAGCGCCTCTCTGACAAGGGAAATATGCTCATGTATGTTGCTGTGGATGGATCGCTTGCGGCCCTGCTCTCGGCACGGGATCAGATCAAACCCTCCAGCCTTGAGGCCATCCGGCGTCTGAAGGAAATGGGCATTGAAGTGGTCATGTTGACCGGAGACAACGCGGCCACAGCCGCCGTCATTGCAAAAGAGGCCGGCATCGACCGCGTCATTGCCGACGTACTGCCAGAGCACAAGGCCGAGGAGGTCGCGGCGCTGCGTGGCAGAGGACACAAGGTCTGCATGGTGGGCGACGGCGTCAACGACGCGCCGGCACTGGTCAGCGCCGATGTTGGCATGGCCATTGGGGGCGGCACCGATGTGGCGGTGGAATCGGCCTCTGTGGTGCTCATGAGTGGCGACCTGGGCGCAGTGCCAACCGCCATCTCGCTCTCCCGGGCAACCGTGAAAAACATCAAGATGAACCTGTTTTGGGCCTTTGGATACAACACCGCCGGCATTCCTGTTGCCGCTGGACTTCTCTATCTCTTTGGCGGCCCGCTCTTGAACCCCATGTTGGCGGGCGCCGCCATGGCGCTCAGCTCGGTTTCGGTGGTGGGCAACGCGCTGCGGCTCAAGAAATTTCAACCCTCGTAAGAGGGATTTTGCGTGATCTCGTCGCGCTGGCCAAGGTCTTCAAGCGCCTTGGCCAGCGGGCGGATCTCCCCTGCGTCATAGGCGTTGTCATAGCCAAGCCCCAACAAAAGCAGCGCTGCGGCGCGGCTGCGCGTCCCGGCGTCGCAGCAGAGGAAAATCGGGGTGGAAAGCCGCGGCGCAAGCGTTCCGATCTGGTCGGCCAGCATGGAAAGCGGCACATTGTGGGCGCGGGGCAGTGAAAAATCTTCCAACTCTTCGATATCGCGTACGTCGAGCAGCAAAATGCGCTCCGAGCAAAGCAACTGGCGCGCCGCGTCCTCTGGAGTGAGCAGGACATACCCCGCGTTTTCCATGGAGGGGCAGGGGCGCATAAACAGCAAAAGCAGGAGCCCCCCGAGCAGGAACGTCAGGGGGATGAGCAGCAAATACTCCATTTTCGCACAACCTTTCAAGGCGTTTGGTCAAAGCCATGGTTTTTATGTGATGGTTCATCTTATGCAACGAACGTGCATGAGGTTTCCATGATAGAATAATACAACTTGAAGGAAAGGACGGAACAACAGTATGATGCACCAAGAGCACAAATCCAGCGGCTGCGGACACGACCACAGCCACGAGCACGAGAGCTGCGGCTGCAGCGGTCATACCCACGAGAAAACCTGCGCCTGTGGACATGACCACGGCACACCTCCGGCGGAGAAGGCCAACAGTCAGGGCAGCGGCTGCTGCACACACCACGATGAGGACGATCCCGGCGGCGGAGACGACGGTCCATCACATCCACATCCCACAACACGAGGACACAGTACATCAGATGCAGCGCCCGGCTGCAACAGTGACCCGGGCAGTCAGAATCATTCCAGTGAGAGTATCAATGAGGAAGTTCACCAAGAAGCCTGCGGCTGCGGACATGACCACGGCCATGGGCACGATCACAAATCCTGTGGCTGTGGACACGACCACGGCCATGACCACAAATCAGGATTCACTCTGGAACACAGCTGCGGCTGCGGCTGCGGGCACGATCATGGCGTCGGACACAGCCATGGCGGGGCCAAATTCCCCTGGACGGTGGCGCTGGCCATTCCCGTATTTGCGGCCGGCCTGCTGCTCGAGGGAATCTATTCAACCGCCGCGCTGCTCATTGCCTACCTTTTGGCCGGCTCAGGCCCCATCTGGACGGCGATAAAAAATGCATCGCGCGGCAATCTTTTTGACGAAAATTTTCTCATGACAATCGCATCTGTGGGAGCCGTCATCATCGGCGAATACCCCGAAGCATGCGGCGTCATGTTGTTATACCGTCTGGGAGAGTATTTACAGGATCGCGCTGTAGACAGCTCGATGCGCTCCATTGATTCTCTCATGGAGCTGCGCCCCGAGACGGCACGCCTGCTTGAAAACGGCGTGGAACGCGAAGTCGACGCCGGCGTACTCAAGCCCGGAGACCTCATCGCAGTGAGGCCCGGCGACAGAGTTGCGGCCGACGGCGTTGTGCATGAGGGCGGAAGCTACCTCGATCTCTCTGCGCTGACAGGCGAATCTGCGCCTGTGGCCGTTTCCGTGGGGGACACGGTTCTCTCTGGCGCCATCAACCGCGACGGTCTGTTGACGGTACAGGTCACCCATGCGGCCGACGCTTCCACTGCAGCGCGCGTCATCAAGCTGGTGGAGCAGGCGGCCCGTGAAAAGGCGCCCACTGAAAACTTTATCACCAAGTTCTCGCGCTGGTATACGCCGACAGTCTGCGCGCTGGCCGCCTTGATGGTGGCCGTTTTGGGCGGCTTTGGATTCCAGAGCTGGAGCGACGCGTTTTACAATGCCTGCGTGCTGCTTGTCGTCTCTTGTCCCTGCGCTTTGGCGATCTCTGTGCCGCTTGGCTTTTTCGCCGGTCTTGGCGCCGCCTCCCGCAAAGGAGTGCTCTTCAAGGGCGGGAACTATCTGGAGGCCATGGGTGAGGTGAAAAATCTCGTGCTCGACAAAACGGGCACGCTGACGACGGGCAAGCTCCGGGTTGAGACCATCGAGCCCGTGGGCGTGAGCAAGGAGGAGCTGCTCGCGGTTGCGGCGGCTGCCGAAGCCGCCTCCAATCATCCTGTGGCACAGGCGATTTTAGAGGCCGTTTCCCAGCATCCCGAGGCGAGCGAGGTCAAAGAGCTTGCCGGACGCGGCATCTCCTGCGTTGTCGAGGGCAAAACGGTGTTGTGCGGCAACGCAAGGCTGCTGCGGGAGAACGGCATTGAGGTGGAGGACGATGCCGCCACCTGCGTCTACGTGGCGCGTGACGGGGTCTACCTCGGGCATATCACCGTGCGCGACGAGCTGCGCAGTGACACGGTGCAGACGCTGCGCCGCCTGCGCGAGCTGGGCATCAAAAAAATCACCATGCTCACGGGCGACAACGCCCGCGCCGCCGAGCCCGTCGCAAGGGCGGCCGGCGTGGATCAGACCTTCGCCTCGCTGCTCCCTCAAAACAAGGTGGAGCGCCTCTCTGAGATCAAAAAGGGCGCGGCCAAGGGTGAAAAAACCGCCTTTGTGGGCGACGGCATCAACGACGCGCCGGTACTTGCCATGGCCGATGTGGGAATTTCCATGGGCATGGGAACCGCCGCTGCGATTGAAGCCTCCGATGTGGTGCTCACGGAAGAGCGTCTGGGCGGCCTGGCCTCGGCCATGGAGGTCTCAATCGCCACGAGGCGCACGGTTCGGCAAAACATCGTGTTCTCTCTTGCTGTCAAGTTTGCAGTGATGGCCTTTGCCGCAGTGGGGCATGCCACCATGTGGGCGGCTGTATTTGCCGACGTGGGGGTTGCAATGCTTGCCATTCTCAATTCCGCCAGGCTGTTGAGAAGAAAATAAAAACGTCAAAAAGAGGGCGCCCCTGCGCCCTCTTTTTTTAAAAAGCAGCAATCCACGACTTGCAGACTTGCGTGATACGTTGCGTTGGGGCTGCGATGCAGACGCCGCCCGATCCGCCGCGCGCCTTGCGTCAAAGCGCCTGTGGCGCTTTCACAGCGCTGTCGGCGGATCGGGCGGCCGGGGCGCGCAGGAGAAGAAGAAAGCGCGCAAGGGCGAATGGCCCCATTCTCTCCCAGACAGGGGGGTGAGGCTAAAAAGCGGAATGCGCCATTACAAGAGCCATTGGTTGTCTTTTTTGCGCCACCGGAGAAGAGCGCGCCAGAACGCCGAACAAAAGAACGCTTCACACAGCAGGATTGTGGAAATTTATTGTTGTATTTATGGCTGGAATTCGTTATAATACCTTCATATGACCGCGCGACAGGTGGAAAAAGATGCCTGATCGAATAAGCGGTAGAGGAGGTTGTTATCAATGGTTTCTTTGCTCGTGCCGGCAGAAGGTTATTCGCCAAAGTATGGGGTGCTTGATACCCAGCGCGGAATCAAGCTCGTCAAAGACACATTCCAACGTTATTTGGCCGATGCCTTGAATCTGCAGCGGATTTCAGCTCCGCTTTTCGTTTTTCCGTCGACCGGCCTCAATGACAACCTCAATGGTGTGGAACGCCCGGTGGCGTTTGATGTGAAATCCATCCCCGGCGAGGATGTGCAGGTGGTGCAGTCCCTGGCCAAGTGGAAGCGCTTTGCCCTGAAAAAGTATGCGTTTGAACCGGGGTATGGGCTTTACACGGACATGAACGCCATTCGCCGCGATGAGGACCTCGACAACTTGCACTCCGTTTATGTCGACCAGTGGGACTGGGAGTCGGTCATCAACAAGGGAGACCGCAGCGTTGCGCTTTTGATCGAAACAGTGCGCAAAATCTATGAGGTCATTTTGGAGACGCAAAAGGTGGTGTGCGAGGCGTATCCCAAACTCACGGCGGCGCTGCCTTCTGACATTCATTTTCTCACCACGCAGGAGCTTGAGGATCGCTATCCGGAACTCACGCCCAAGCAGCGCGAAAACGCCGTTTGCAAGGAGTATGGCGCCGTCTTTCTCATGCAAATCGGCGGAACGTTGAAGAGCGGCATCCGACACGACGGGCGCTCGCCCGACTACGATGACTGGAGCATGAACGGCGACATTTTAGTGTGGTATGAACCGCTTCAGATCGCCTTTGAACTCTCCTCGATGGGCGTGCGTGTGGACGAGAGGGCGCTCCTCGAGCAGTGCCGTGCGGCCGGGTGTGAAGACCGTTTGAATCTGGCCTACCACAAGGCGTTGCTCGGCGGGGAGCTGCCCTACACCATCGGCGGCGGCATCGGCCAGTCGCGCCTATGTATGATGTTCCTTCAAAAGGCGCATATTGGTGAAGTACAGGCATCCATTTGGCCACAGGATATGATGGAAGAGTGTCGGAAAAATAACATTCACTTATTGTGAAAGTGAGGAGACAAACATGAAACGCACGGAAATCAAAGAGCTATGGGCAAACAGCGCCTCTCTGGAGGGCAAGGAGGTTGTGGTGTGCGGATGGATTCGCACCAGCCGCGACTCCAAGAATTTCGGTTTTATAGAGCTCAACGACGGCAGTTGCTTTAAAAATGTGCAGGTCGTGTTGGTCGCCGAACAGCTCGACTGCTATAAGGAGATCATGAGACAAAATGTGGGCGCCGCCCTGGTCGTCAAGGGGATTGTCAAGTTGACGCCGCAGGCCAAGCAGCCTTTTGAGATTGCGGCAACCGACGTTGCGGTGGAAGGGGAGTCCTCCCCCGAGTATCCGCTTCAGAAAAAGCGCCACTCGCTGGAATTTTTAAGGGAGATCGCGCATCTGCGCATGAGAACCAACACCTTTTCGGCGGTTTTTCGCGTGCGCTCGGTGGCGGCCAAAGCCCTGCATGACTTCTATCAGGGCGAGGGATTTGTCTATGTCAACACCCCCATTATCACGGGAAGCGACTGCGAGGGCGCCGGTGAGATGTTCCGCGTCACCACGCTCGACCTTGAAAACGTGCCCAAAACGCCGGACGGAAAGGTCGACACCAGTCAGGATTTCTTTGGCAAGGAGTCAAACCTGACCGTTTCGGGTCAGCTTGAGGCCGAATGCTTTGCGCTGGCCTTTGGCAAGGTCTACACTTTTGGCCCCACCTTCCGCGCCGAGAATTCCAACACGGCGCGCCATGCGGCCGAGTTTTGGATGAACGAGCCCGAGATCGCCTTTGCCGATCTGGAGGACAACATGGCGCTTGCTGAGCGCATGATCAAGTATGTCATCCGCGAAGTGCTGGAAAAGTGCCCCGACGACATGGCCTTTTTCAACGAATTTTTCGACAAGGAGCTGCTCGCCCGTTTGAAGGCGCTTGTCGAGGCGGAGTTTGCCCATGTGACATACACCGAAGCGGTGGAGCAGCTTCTCGAGCACAAGGATGAATTTGAATACCCCGTCTACTGGGGCTGTGACCTTCAGACCGAGCACGAGAGATATCTCACCGAGAAGATCTATCAAAAGCCCGTGTTTGTCACCAACTACCCCAAAGAGATCAAAGCCTTCTATATGCGCCTCAACGACGATGGCAAAACGGTGGCGGCCATGGATCTGCTGGTTCCCGGCGTGGGCGAGATCATCGGCGGCAGTCAGAGAGAGGAGCGGCTCGATGTGCTCGAAGAGCGCATCAAGGAGTTCAACCTCAACCGCGAGGACTACTGGTGGTACCTTGAACTGCGCAAATTTGGCGGCACCAAGCACGCCGGCTATGGCCTTGGGTTTGAGCGTCTGATCATGTATTTGACCGGCATTGGCAACATCCGCGATGTGATGCCCTTCCCCAGAACGGTTGGAAAGGCCGAGTTCTAAGGGATCAGAGAAATCAAAAACAAACGCGGGCCATCCGCGGGTTTTGGGAGTTAACGAAGCCATGCAATCCAACGAAAAGGCAAACTATATCATCGGCATCGACATTGGGGGCACCATTACAAAAATCGCCGGCATCGGGGGCGACGGGTCGCTGCACTGCCTTCAGGTGCGCGCCACCGATCCGCTAGCCTCGCTCTACGGTGCCTTTGGAAAATTTCTCTCGCAAAACGGGGTGCAGCTCCACCAGGTGCAGCACATCATGGTCACCGGCGTGGGCTCCTCTGCGCTGCGAGAACCCATCTATGGCATCTCCACGAGCGTGGTGGATGAGTTCTACTGTACCGGGCGCGGCGGCCTCTACCTCACCGATTTGGAAGAGGGCATCATTGTCAGCATGGGCACGGGCACCGCTTTTGTCTATGCCACCTCCGAGAAGATTGAGCATCTGGGCGGCACGGGGATCGGCGGCGGCACGCTGGTCGGGCTTTCCAACGCCGTGCTCAATGTGCGCGACATCAAAAATCTCGTCAAACTGGCGCAAAAGGGAGATCTGCGCAAGGTGGACTTGTCCATTGGGGATATCACGACCAACGCCGTCTCCAACCTGCCCTTTGATGCGACGGCCTCCAACTTTGGCAAGCTCAGCGAGCTGGCCACGCCTGAGGACATCGCCCTGGGGCTTCTCAATCTGGTCTATCAGACGATTGGGATGCTGGCGGTGTTCGCCAGTCGCGGCAACGGCGACAAAGAAGTTGTGCTGACCGGCAATTTGGCCGACGTTCCCGAGTGCGGCCCCATTTTTGAAGCGCTGTCCAACATGTTCGAAGTCAAATTTCATCTGCCTGAACAGGCGCAGTTTGCCACGGCCATTGGCGCGGCGCTCTCCTATGGAAAACAGCCCGCAACTCAAATCTAGGCTCAAAACAGCGACCCCTGCACCGCTTGTCGATGCAGGGGTCGGTTTCGGTTTGTTCAATCAGAGGAAAAACGCTGGCGAATCGGTATTGCAGACTTGCCATGAAACGCAGGATAGAGCAACAACAGACCCATCAGCATAACCCCGGAATTTGCCACAAAACAGATAAGCGGACAGATGCAGCCAACAGACACAAGGGGAGACATGCGCGAGAAACCGGGCGCATGCGCTGTGTTTGCTCAACAGAAGGGGCATGTCCTGGAACATACAAAGCTGCAGCGAAACGGGGCCATCTGTGCGACGGGCACAAAGTCGGGCCTTTGCGCCAAACGATTCGAGCATGCAGCTTGTTTCAGAGGCAAGCATATGGAAAACGCAGCAGAACGCACACAAATCAGAGCATGCAGGATTCACGAGGCTCTCGAACAAATTGCGTCGCAAGATCCAGTCTGTACAGATCAAAAAATTTCAGCGACGCCCAATGCCCGAAAGATGCTCCAGCTCACATCACAGAAAGGCAATTTAGCAAAGTGTACTGGCTTGCGATGTTTTGCTGGAAAAAGCCCCTCGGCTGACTGAAAGCAGAATTAAGCGTTGCCCACTTTTTTATTGTAGATGCTCAACAGGTGACCGAGATTTTGCATGACGTTGCTGTAATAGGGCGTGGGGTCGTCGCGAAAGGCGTCGGACAGAGCTGCGGCCTGGTCGCGGTCGGGCATGAAGACGGTGGTGGAGAACATGAGCTGGTCTCCATCGTAGATCGAGAGGGTCAGCATGGCGGTGCCGTCCTCGTTCATCTGGATGGAGGAGCGAATGTCGTTGTCATAGCGCATTTTGGCGCGAAACTCAAGCACGGCGGCGTTGATGCGGCCGCGTGCAAAGGCGGGGACTTCGCGCTTGAACTGCTCGAGCGCATCATTTGCCAGAGAGGAGTTGACATAAAACTCCCCTTTTTGCGGGTGTTCCACCGAGAGAATGTGCTCGGTTTCCAGCAGCTCGGCGAGCGCCTCCCGATAGTCAAACCAGTTGGCCGAATCCGTCATCATGGTAATCATGTCGAGATCCTGTGGCCTTGCGTGGCCGCCGACAGAGCGCAGCACCGTCATGATAAAAAATTTCATGGTGCGCTTGTCGCGGATTTGCCCCACCTTGGACATGTCGATTTTCAAAGCAGATCACCCCTTTGATGTAGTTGCTTCTTCTTGCCTATCATACCACATCTTGGGGTAAAAGAAAAGAACAAGACCGGGACAAAGAGGGAGAAAACCGAAAGTTGAAACATTTACCTGAAAGGGAGAGGATTTGCCTGACGAGTTTGGAATGCCAAAAGGCGATCAGGGCGTTGGCTCTGGAACTGGGTGCCGCGGATGTCGGCTTTTGCACGCTGCCGCAGGAGGCGGGTGAAATGACGGGTGCCGTCAGCATCGTGCTGCCGCTGTCGGACGCCGTCATCGAAGAGCTCGAAGAGGGCCCGACCCATATCTATTTTCACCACTATAGAACGGCGAACGCGCTGCTTGACCACATTGGAATGCGCGTGGGTCTGCTTCTTCAAAGGGAGGGATGGCGCTATCTTCCCGTTGCGGCCTCGCAGAGCGTCAATCTGCCCGGGGCGCCTTCTTTTTCGGGGCGCTTTTCCCACAAACAGGCGGCGGTTGCCGCAGGCCTTGGCGACATTGGGCAGAGCAATCTTTTTTTGCATCCAGTCCATGGCCCCAGGGTGCGCCTTGTCACGCTGCTCACAGACCTGCCAATGCCGCACCCCAAAAGCCGTCTTTCTCTTTGTACGGGATGCGGCGCGTGTCGTCGCGCCTGCCCGTCTGGAGCCATCCACGGCGTCGACTGGTCGCCCGGCGTATCCAGGGAGATGATGTTTGACGCCAGGGCCTGTAGCGAGCACATGAAACGCGCCTATCAGCACATTGGTCGCGGCGCCGTATGCGGTCTTTGCATCAGGGCGTGTCCGGTGGGAAAACAGGGGAGAGGCTTTGGTGCGATTTTGGAAAAAGGAGATCTTTGAGCGTTTTTTAAAGATGACCCTCAAAGCGCCTCTGAAGGAACAGGCTTTGAAGT
>CABRXB010000016.1 GCA_902474785.1 uncultured Eubacteriales bacterium
GTATGGGCTGACCTGACTGTTTGAGACTGTGATCGACCTGGCGCCGGGGTTTTTGCCGGCAGTTGAACCCGCCGCTTTTCCAAAGGGACCGTCAATGCGCGCTATCTTTCACGCGCGAACTGTCGGACAGGCTGCATGCGAGGCAGACAGCGTCAAAAAACATGGAATATGGCGAACCCGGCCGATTCAATAAAAGAGAGGGCGTTGCCCTCTCTTTTTTGCCTGTTTTTATTTGTCAGCTTGACTGATCGAGCACGCTGCCCTCAATCCTCTGTTCCGGTGACGTCGGAGTTCTCTTCGAACGGTGCAGGCTGATCAGGCTCCACGGGGCCTTCGATCTCATCGGCCTCTTGCATGTCCACGGCCTCGCCCTCCTGCGGCAGCTCCTGCTCGCCCTCTTCTGGTTCGGCCTCTTCAGGCTCCTTGTTGGCGCGCGTGATGGTGACAAGGCGCACGCCCTCGTCGAGCCGCATGACGCGCACGCCCTGCGTGACGCGCGAGTAGATGGGCACCTCGGCCACGTCGATGCGGATGACCACGCCGTCGTCGGTCACCAGCATGAGGTCGTCGGTCTCGTCGACCATCTGCACCCCGGCCACAGGCCCCGTCTTATCGGTGATGTTGTAGTTCAAAATGCCCTTGCCGCCGCGGTTTTGCAGCTTGTATTCCCGCACCTGGGTGCGCTTTCCGTAGCCCTGCTGCGTCACGGTGAGCAGCGTGGCCCCGTCTCTCACGACCACGAGGCCCGCCACGGCGTCGCCCGCCTCGAGGTCGATGCCGCGCACGCCGTGGGCCGGGCGGCCCATCACGCGCACGTCGCGCTCTCTGACGTGGATGGCCTTGCCGCCGGTGGTGGCGATGACCAGCGTATCGTCCCCCGTCGTGATGCGCACGTCGGCCAGCTCGTCGTCATCGTCGAGTAAAATGGCGATGAGCCCGCCCTTGCGCGCCGTGTCGTATTCGGGCAGCGCGGTGCGCTTGATGGTGCCCTTGCGCGTCATCATGGTGAGGTATTTGCCCTGCTCAAACTCGTCGAGGTGCAAGACGGTGGTGATCTTCTCGCCCTGCTCGAGCGGCACCAGATTGACCATGTTGGTCCCCTTGGCGGCGCGCCCCGTCTCGGGAATGTGATAGCCCTTGATGCGGTAGACGCGGCCTCTGTCGGTGAAGAAGAGCAGGTGGCTGTGGGTGCTGGCGATGAAGATGTCCTCCACGAAGTCCTCCTCGCGGGTGGTCATGGCGTTGACGCCTCTTCCGCCGCGCCGCTGTGCGCGATAGGCAGACACCGGCTGCCGCTTGATATATCCAAGATGGCTGCGCGTGATGACGCAGTCCTCCTGTTCAATGAGGTCTTCCAGGTCGATCTCGTCGTAGTCGATCTCAATGGAGGTGCGGCGCGCGTCGCCGTACTTCTCCTTGAGCGCCAGCGATTCGCGCTTGACGATGGACTGCACCAGCGTCTCGTCGGCCAGCACGCGGCGAAAATAGGCGATGCGCTCGGTGAGCTCTTTGTATTCGGCCTCGATCTTCTCCCGCTCCAGTCCCTGCAGCCGGCGAAGCTGCATCTCCAGGATGGCCTGCGCCTGCACCGTGGACAGGGAGAAGCGATCCATCAGGCGCGCGCGCGCGTCGTCATAGCTTGAGCGGATGATGCGGATGATCTCGTCGATGTTGTCGACCGCGATGCGAAGCCCCTCGAGCAGATGGGCGCGCTCCTCCGCTTTCTTGAGGTCAAAGCGGGTGCGGCGCACCACGATCTCCTCTTGAAACCGGATGTAGTGATACAAAATCTCCTTGAGGCCCAGCGTTTTGGGCTGCCCGTCGACCAGGGCCAGCATGTTGAAGGAGCAGGTGTCGGAGAGCTGCGTGTAGTTGAAGAGCTGGTTTAAGACCACCTGTGGATTGGCGTCGCGCTTCAAATCAATGCGAATGCGCATGCCGTTTCGCCCAGACTCGTCCTCCAGATAGGAGATGCCCTCGATGCGCTTGTCTTTGACGCAATCGGCGATCTGCTCGAGCAGACGCGACTTGTTGACCTGATAGGGGATTTCGGTGACGACGATGCGAAAGCGCCCGTCTTTGACCTCCTCGATCTCGGTGCGCGCCGTGACGCGGCAGCGTCCGCGCCCCGTGGCGTAGGCGTTGCGGATGCCGGCCACGCCCTTGATGATGCCGCCCGTGGGAAAGTCGGGGCCTTTGACAAAGGCCATGAGCTCGTCGAGCGAACAGTCGGGGTGGTCGATCTGATAGACCACCGCGTCGATGACCTCGCTCAAATTGTGGGGCGGAATATAGGTGGCCATGCCCACCGCGATGCCCGAGGAGCCGTTGACCAGCAGGCAGGGAAAGCGCGCCGCCAGCACGGTGGGCTCTTTGAGCCGCTCGTCGAAGTTTGGCATGTAGTCGACGGTGTCCTTTTCAATGTCGCCGAGCATCTCGGCGGCGATGCGGCTCATGCGCGCTTCGGTGTATCGGTAGGCGGCGGGCGGGTCGCCGTCGATCGAGCCAAAGTTACCGTGGCCGTCGATCAGCGGGTAGCGCAGCGAAAAATCCTGCGCCATACGCACCAGTGCGTCGTAAACCGAGGCGTCGCCATGGGGGTGAAAGCGGCCCAGCACGGCGCCGACGGTGGTGGCCGCCTTGCGGAAGGGCTTTTCATAGACCAGCCCATCCTGATACATGGTGTATAAAATGCGACGGTGCACGGGCTTGAGCCCGTCTCTCACGTCGGGCAGGGCGCGCGCCACAATGACCGACATGGCGTATTCGATATAGCTTTTCTTCATCTCGGCGTTGATGTCCACCGGAAGAATGGTCTGATGCTCATAGTTTGCGGGCTTGCTCTCGGGATGCTGCTTTTTGCTCATATTTGTTCTCCATTCCGCCGCGGCGCGCTTTGGCCGGCCAAAGCGTCAAAATCCTTTTTCAAAGAGGGGCTGGCGTCCCGCGGCTCCCGCTTTTTTGGCGAGCGGTGCGCCCTTCGTCTGTTGTGCGTCTCTTATACGTCGAGGTTGACGACGGTCTTGGCATATTCCTCGATGAACTGGCGGCGCGGCTCCACCTTGTCGCCCATCAGGGCGGTGAAGGTCTCGTCGGCAAGAGCGGCGTCGGCCATGTCCACACGGATGAGAATGCGCTTTTCAGGGTCCATGGTGGTCTCCCACAGCTCATGGGCGTCCATCTCTCCAAGGCCCTTGTTGCGCTGGATTTCAATTTTGGCGTCCTTGTTTCCGCCGCGCATCTCCTCGCTGATGGCGTCGCGCTCACGGTCGGAAAAGGCATAGCGCACCTGTTGTCCGCGCACCAGCTTGTAGAGCGGGGGCTGCGCGATGAACACATGGCCCTTCTCGATGAGCGGCCGCATAAAGCGGAAAAAGAAGGTCAGCATCAGCGTGCGGATGTGCAGCCCGTCGACGTCGGCGTCGGCCATGATGATGACCTTACCGTAGCGCAGGCGCGAGAGGTCGAAGTCCTGCCCGATGCCGGCGCCCAGCGCCGTGATGACCGGCATGAGCTTGTCGTTGCCGTAAACGCGGTCAAGCCGCGCCTTTTCCACATTGAGCATCTTGCCCCACAGAGGCAGAATGGCCTGATATTTGGAATCTCTGCCGCCCTTGGCCGAGCCGCCGGCCGAATCGCCCTCGACGATGTAGATCTCGGTCATCTCGGGATTTTTCTCATAGCAGTCGGCCAGCTTGCCGGGCAGCGACATGCCGTCGAGCACCGTTTTGCGGCGGGTGAGCTCTCTGGCCTTGCGCGCCGCGTCTCTGGCGCGCGAGGCGGTGAGCGCCTTGTCGATGATGATGCGCGCCGTGGCGGGGTTTTCCTCCAAAAAGGCGGCGAATTTGTCGCCGATCAATCCCTCGACCAGCGAGCGGATCTCGGCGTTGCCCAGCTTGGTCTTGGTCTGCCCTTCAAACTGCGGGTCGCGCAGCTTGACGCTGATGACCGCCGTCATGCCCTCGCGCACGTCCTCTCCGGCCAGGTTTTTGTCTGCATCTTTGAGCAGGCCCTGCCGCCTTGCATAGTCGTTGAGCACGCGCGTGAGCGCCGTTTTGAAGCCGATCTCGTGCATGCCGCCCTCGGTGGTGTTGATGTTGTTGGCAAAGGAGTAGAGAATCTCGTCATAGCGGTCGTTGTACTGCATGGCGATCTCGGCAAAACAGTCTCCCTTGCCGCCCGCCACATAGATCACGCCGGGATGCAGCGTCTCCTTGTTCTGATTGATGTGCTCCACGAAGGAGCGAATGCCTCCCTCATAGTGCAGCACGCGTTCCACGGGTTCTTCGCCCCGCTCGTCGCGCAGCGTGATTTTGAGGCCCGCATTCAAAAAAGCCTGCTCGCGAAGGCGCGCCAACAGAATGTCAAAGGAATAGACCACCTCGTCGAAAATCTCGCTGTCGGCCTTAAAGGCGATGGTCGTGCCGCTCTCGCCCTCATAGGGCGTCACCTCCATGGGACCGTCGGGCACGCCGCGATGAAAACTCATGGTGTGCAGCTTGCCGTTTTGACGCACCTGCGCTCTCAGCCATTCGGACAGCGCGTTGACCACCGAGGAGCCAACCCCGTGCAGGCCGCCCGAAAAGGCGTATCCATCCCCGCCGAACTTACCGCCGGCATGTAACACTGTGAGCACCACTTCGAGCGTGGAGAGGCCCATTTTGGGGTGAATGCCGGTGGGTATGCCGCGCCCGTTGTCGACCACCTCGACGATGTTGTCCGGCAAAATGCGTACCTCGATATGGGTACAGTAGCCCGCAAGCGCCTCGTCGATGGCGTTGTCCACGATCTCATAGACCAGATGGTGGAGCCCTCTTGCCGAAGTTGAGCCGATATACATGCCCGGACGTTTGCGCACGGCCTCAAGACCTTCGAGCACCTGGATCTGACTCTCGTCATAGACCGACTCCACCTTGTGGGAGATCTCATCGGCCTGTTCCATCATGATCTCAGCCTCGCCCTCGGCCATGGCAGCCTCCGCCGCAAGCGCCTCCATGAGCTCTTTGTTCTTGTTCTCCTTTTCCTGCAATCCCGGTTCCTCCTTCACATTGTCGAAGACGCTTTTGAATGGGACATACACAAGTTCACGCATCCCGATCAAAAGAGGTCTTTCTCCGCTGTCCCGCACGGGCCCAAAGGCGCGCACGGGACAAAAAATGGTCAAAGCGCCGATGTGACGCTCCTATTTTTGTTATATCATCTATTTTTATAACAAAATGTTATAAAAAACGCTTTTTCTCATCCATGGTATACTCCCCTTCCTCCAGACGGCGCTGCAGCGTGGAGGGGGCAATCTGCGAAATATAGACGCGCTCAACGCCGTTTTCTCTCGTAAGAATGAAGCTCTTTGGAAGTTCGAAAGAGACGTTTGTCACTTGACTTTGGGCCTCAGCGCGTTTGAGATAGGCGCGCGTGAGCTCGCCTGTGGTGGTGGTCTCCATGTCGAAGATGCCGATCACATCGCGGGCGCGCACCAGCACATCCTTTCCAAGGTGAAGATACATGGCGCAAGGTCCTCCTTTTTCGGGTCAAAATCGCTGCAAGCGTCGTTGCGCCAGCCCAGCCCTTTGCTCTGCCGTCAGAACGCTGCTTGAGCCTATACGGGATCTTCCAGCCTTGTCACGCTGCCGTCGGACACCGAGAAGGCCGCCGCCTTTTTAGAGGGGCGGGCCCTGGCGCAGCTCGTGATGAGCACCTGACGATGACCCAGACTGCCCCTGACATACTGCTGCCGCGCCCGGTCGAGCTCGCTCATCACGTCGTCGAGAAGCAAAATGGGGCTTTCCCCCACCGTCTGCTCCACAAGCTCGCACTCCCCCAGTTTCAAAGAGAGCACCACGCTGCGCTGCTGGCCCTGCGAGCCAAACAGACGCGCGCTGCGCCCGTCGATGAGCAGCTCCACATCGTCTCTGTGCGGCCCCACCATGCACACGCCGCGCTCCATCTCCAGAGGGACAGCCTGCGCAAGCTCGGCTTTCAGCGCCTCGCGCAGCGCGGCAAGATCGGTGATGAGCGCCTCCTCGGGCGATCCGCAAAAGGCGCGATACTCGACAAAGAGGGTTTCCCCCCCGTGTGAAAGGCGCTGGTGGTGCGCGGCGGCGGCGGTTGAGAGCTTTCTCACGTAGCTGCCGCGCTGCAAGGTGATATAGCTGCCAAGGTCGGCCAGCTTTTCATTCCAGACTTCCAGCATGGGAAAAGCCGAAGCGCCGCCCCGTTTGAGCAGCATGTTTTTTTGCGCCACCACGCGGCTGTAATCGTCGAGCGCGCTTTGGTATTTGGGTCTGAGCTGGGAGATGGCCGTGTCGAGAAAGCGGCGGCGCTCCTCCGGCCCGTCTTTGACCAGCTCGAGGTGCCCCGGCTCAAAGAGCACGGTGCAAAACTGGGCGGCCAGCTCCCCGTTTTTCTTGATGGGAACGCCGTTTAACAAAATGCTCTTTCGCGCGTCGGTCGATAAAAAGAGTTCCAGCGTCTGCTCTCTGCCAAAGGCCTGGTAGCGCAGCGCCACGCGCGCGGCCTGCTCGCCAAAGGCGATGAGATCCCGCTCTCTTCCCTGCCGAAATCCTCTGGGACAGGAGAGCAAAAAGATGGATTCGAGCAAATTGGTCTTGCCCTGCGCATTTTTTCCATAGAACAAGTTGACATGGGGAGAGAGCGCCACGCTCTGGCAGCCGAGATTTCGAAAGTGGCGCAGCGCCACCTCTTTGACAAACACAGGCTTTCTCTCCCCCCCTTTAAAAAGATCAAATTTTAGGCGACTAGAGCCTGTCGGCCTGTTCGGGGGCCGTGAGATTTTCCTGCGGCAGGGGTTTGGCCTGAAGCTCAAAGAGCTTTCCGGCCGCCGTCACCTTGTCCCCCGGGCGCAGCTTTTTGCCGCGCTCGGCGGCCACAGCCGCATTGACACGCACACCGCCTTTGGCGATCAGCTCCTTGGCCTCGCCCCCTGTGAAACAGACGCCCGCCAGCTTTAAAAACGAGTCGAGCTTGATATAATCCGTGTGGATGGGAACCTGGATCACACGGACGCGCGCATTGATTTTCTTCATGGTCTTTTCTCGTGCTCCTTTGCACACGGCCGCACGGCCAATTTGAAACAGGGTTTCGGGCGCTGCGCTGACAAAATGCCGCCCCTTTGCGTAACGAGCCAACTCGGACAGCCCAAGGCCAAGCGCCAAAGCGCGTTTGCGTCCCGTCGGCCGAGCATGCCTCTGGCATTAGTTTTCCACTTTTTCACAAGTCCTAGTCCACCTTGAGGCGCACCGGCAAGATCAAAAACAAAAACCGGTCGTCCTCCATGGGGCGCAGCACCATGGGGGCAAGGCTTGTGGCAAGTTGCATGCGCACCTCGCTCTCGCCGGTGTTTTTGAAGGCGTCGAGCAAGAAGCGGTTGTTAAAGCCGATTTCAAGCGGCTCCTCGTCGTAGTCGAGCAGCAGCTTGTCGGTCACGCTGCCGATCGGCGTCACACAGGTCAGCTTCATTTCGCCGCTCTGAAAATAGAGCCGCACGGGGGAACGCTGCTTTTCGCTGATGAGCAGCGACGCGCGGTCGAGACAGTCGAGAAAGTCCTTGACGTTGACGGGAATGGTAAACATGGGAATTTTGGGCAGCGCATTTTTGTAGTTCAAAAACTCGCCCTCTATGGTGCGGGTGACGATGATGAGGTTTTCGGTCTCAAATACGACGCTGCGCTTTGTCGGCCAGATGGTCACCTGGGCGTCGCTGTCCGAGAGGATACGCGAGAGCTCGAGCAGCGTTCTGCCCGGCACCACAAATTGCAGCGTCTGCTCCACCGGGACAGAGAGCGTCTCCTTTCGGATGGCAAGGCGATAGCCGTCGACCCCGACCACCTCGAGTTCGTCGCCCTCCAGGTGGAACAGACAGCCGGTGTGCACCGGCTTGCTGTCGCTCTGGGAAACCGAGAACACGGTCTGCAAAATCATGGAGCGCAGCGTCTTTTGATCCATCGCAAAGGAAAAGCCCTCTCTCTGAAAGGTGACGGGCGGATAGCTTTCGGCGGCGATGCCGATGATGTTGAACACCGAAAAGCCGGCCGTGATCGTCACGTCGTCGCCCTTGGCCTCGACGACGACCTCCCCTTCGGGCAGTTTCTTCAAAATGTCGCTGAAGGTGGAGCAGGGCAAGACGAGCTCGCCGCTGTCCCTGGTGTTGGCTGGGATGGAGCAGCGGATGCCGGTCTCCATGTCGTATCCGGTCAGTTGCAGACAGTCGGGCGACAGCGTGAGCAGCAGCCCTTCGAGCACGGGCAGAGAGGAGCGCCCCAGAACGGCGCGCGAGGCGGTGGCCACCCCTTGTGCCAAAATAGCGCGGTCACAGGTGAATTTCATGGCTCAAAGCCCTCCTTGGCGTGGAGTTTGATGGTGTGCCGTCAATCGGCGGAAAAAGGCGCTGCGCGCCATTTGATCTATGTTTAAAAAACAGTAACAGCAGCAGGGGCTGTGGAAGCTGTGGAAAAGTCGGGTTTGTCCTGCTGGGAGGATAAAACATGGACAGGTCTTTGTGGGGATCCTTGGTGGGAAGCGTTGGGGAAAAATGCGGAGGTTTTCACCGTTTTTCTTTTTGGGTGGAAAAGGAGCCTGTGGAAAAGGACAACTTTGGTGGAAAACTTTTCTTCGCGCGGGCAATAAAAAAGCCCTTGCTTTAATACTCCCCCGCCGCCTTGATGTTGGACATGATCTCGTCCACATCGCTTTTGAGATGGGGGTTGACCTCGATCTCGTCTTCCACCTTGTTGACCGAGTGCATGACGGTGGTGTGATCCCTGCCGCCAAACACGTCGCCAATCTGGGTCAGCGACACGTCGGCCATCTCGCGGATGATGAACATGGCGATCTGGCGGGCCATGGCGATGTCGGCCGTGCGCTTTTTGCTGCGCAGATCCTCCACCGTGAGGCCGAAGTAGGAGCTGACCTCGTTGATGACGCGGTCGATGAGCACCGGCACCGTCACGTTGTCGCTGAGCACGTCGCGAATGGCGTTTTGCGCGGCGGCGATGTTGATATCCACATGATCCAAAATGACAAGCGCCTTGAGCTTTTTGACGGCGCCTTCCAATTGCCTGATGTTTTTTTTGAGGCGCTGGGCGATGTAGTCGGCCACTTCGGGGGAGAGATCGACGCCGAGGTTTTTGGCCTTGCGGTTTAAAATGGCGATGCGGGTCTCCACGTCGGGCGGCTGCACGTCGGCGATCAGGCCCCACTCAAAGCGGGTGCGCAGCCGTTCTTCGAGCGTTTTGATCTCCTTGGGCGGTCGGTCGGAGGTCAAAACGATCTGCTTTTTGCCCTCGTAGAGCGTGTTGAAGGTGTGAAAAAACTCCTCTTGGGTCGATTCCTTGCCGCCGATGAACTGAATGTCGTCGATGAGCAGCATGTCGAGGTAGCGGTATTTTTCACGAAAGGCGCGCCGCGCCGCCACGCCCTGGCTGATGGCCTCCACCATCTCGTTGGTGAATTCGTCCCCTTTGAGATAGAGCACCTTCATGGAGGGATTTTTGGCGCGCACGCTGTTGCGAATGGCGCACAGCAGATGCGTTTTTCCAAGGCCCGAGCCGCCGTAGATAAACAGGGGGTTAAAAGAGTCCTCCGTGTGGTTGGCGACGGCGCGGCAGGCTGCCTCGGCGAGCTTGTTGGAGCCGCCCACAATAAAATTTTCAAAGGTGTAGTCGTCCTGGCTGAGGGCGTGGTTGGTCACATCGGTGTAGTCGACGATGCGCTCGGCGATGCGCTTTCGCTCCTCTTGCTCCTCTTCGCTGTAGATCACGACCTCCAGGGGAAAGCCCACGAGCTCGGTGAGAAAGGCGGTCAATTTATCTCCAAAACGGTTGATGATGATATCTTTTTGAAAGTCGCTCGGAACTTGGAGTGTAGAACATTTGGAATCCATGGCAAGCGGTTGCGCGCCGGCAAACCAGGTGTTTGCGGCGGTGGGGGTGTAGGCGTCGCTGAGCTTTTGGTAGACGGCGTTCCACACGTCCTGCACTGAGTTCATAATCGTCTCCCTCTATAGCGGTAAGTCTATCTCTATATTTATATATATCTTAAAATAAGTATAGTATAGATTATAACATAGAGGCCCTTTGATTGCAACGAAAAGACCGAAAGCTTTTGTCACCGGACTCCTTTTTTTGGGCGGTGAAAAAAAGACGTTTGAGCAAAGAATGCGCCGCCCTTTGAACACAAATTTGAGCGCAACGGGATCTTTCAAAAATAAGGGAAATTGACAAAACAGCTTTTGATGATTCGGGTTGACTTTTATGCCCTTGTGTCGTATATAATGGGGGCAGGAAGGGGGGGATGCCGCATGACCATGGAGGAGACGGCCATGAGAGCAGAGCGTCAGGAAGAAGACGTTTTGGCGCCGCGCGCCCCGAGACGGGCAAATTGTGGCTGTGTTTCCCGTCTTCCAAAGTGGAAGCGTCTGCGCCTTCTGTGTTGAGATGTGGAACAACCGTCCACAGATCTCAATAACAAGGAGGAAATATTTTGGAAAATTATACTTATGGGATTGATTATGCCCGCGATCTCGATCAAAAAGACCCGCTGGCCAAGGTCAGAGAGCGGTTTTATCTGCTGCCCGGCACGATCTATATGGACGGCAACTCCTGCGGCCTGTGCAGCGTGGAGGCGGAGCAGGCCCTGCTGCACTCGCTGGAGGCCTGGAAGAAAAACGGCTTTGCCTGGTGGGATCAGAGCGACGAAAAGGGTCGTCCCTACAGCAAACTTGCCATTGGCATTGGACAGCGGCTTGCGGGACTGATCGGCGCGCGCCCCGATGAGGTCGCGGTGTCGGACACCACCACCATCAACATCCACCAGTGTCTTGCCACCTTCTACCACCCCACGGCGCAGCGATATAAGATTTTGGTCGACGAGCTCAACTTCCCCACCGACCGCTATGTGGTGGACAGTCAGGTCGCTTTGCACGGGCTCGATGCGCAGCAGGCGGTCAAGGTGGTCAAAAGCCGCGACGGGCGCATGATCGAGGAGGACGACATCATCGCCGCCATGACAGACGATGTGGCGGTCGCCTTTTTCCCGTCGGTCTACTATCGCA
>CABRXB010000017.1 GCA_902474785.1 uncultured Eubacteriales bacterium
GCAGGCTGCGTTGTCTGCGCTGCCGGCTTTTTGCGGCGCCGCTTTTGCTTTGCCTTCTTCTCTTCCTTTTCCTCAATGGGGTTTGGGTTTTGTTCCAGTTGTGTTTTCAATCAGATACCTCCGTTATATGGGGGAAGGGACTTGCGAGAAGGCTCTTCCCATAATCCGGCGTTTTGGGTGTGACGCAAAAGAGCGCAAACCTAATCAAGCCCATACAGCAACTGGTATACGGTGCTGTAGAGCAAAACGCGCCGGGTGTGTGTTCTGGTCTCTTCATAGGGCACAAGGGTCAGCGTGCGCCCATCTTCACTGTAACGCTTGTCGGACAGCCAGTCGCGCACGCGGGCGGGGCCGGCATTGTAGGCGGCAAGCGCCGTGGATAAATCGGAAAACTCCGAAATCAGCAGCGCCAGATTGGCGCAGCCATAGTACAGATTGGTGTCGGGATCGGCGAGATCCCCCTCGCTGTGCCCGAATTTGAAGCACAGCCATTGATAGGTGTCCGGCGTGAGCTGCATGAGCCCCACGGCGCCGGCGTGGGAGACGGCGTTTGGGTCGAAGTGGCTTTCGGCCAGAATAAGACCGGCCACCAGAGAGGACGGCAGGTCGAAGCGCGCGGCCTCGCGCTCAAGGGCCTCGCGATAGGGCAACACAAAAAGGCGGCGCAGGGCAAAAAAACCACAGGTCGCAAGCAACAAAACAGCAAGCGCCAGGGCAAACAGCCGTTTGCGCCGCAGACGGGAAGGCCGGCGCACGCTCACTGGCACAGCCCGAGCGAACGGGCAATGCGGGCCACCTGCTCATTGAGCGCCTCGGTGTTCCCGTTGTTGACAACAACGTAGTCTGCGTGGGAGACAAAAAAGTCCTCCTCTTTTTGCGCGTCGAGCCGGCGGCGTGCGTCGGCTTCCGAAATGTTGTCGCGTGCCATAATGCGTGAGAGCATCAGCGCATAGGGCGCAGTGACGGCGATGACGGCGCTGCCCTTTTGCCCGCCCTCGATGAGGGCGATGGCGTCGATGAGCAGACCCTTTGTGCCGGCGGCGCGCTCTTTTTGTTCAATTTCCTCGATGGCCTTGCCCACATAGCGATGGGTGATGGCCGAAAGCGCCGAAAGCTGGTCGGGATCGGAAAAGACAATGGCAGACAGACGCCGCCGGTCAATGGCGCCGTCTTCTCCCAAAATGCCCGGCCCGAAGTGCGCCACGAGCTCGGCGGCACAGGGCGTGCCCGGCTCATAAATGCTGTGGGCCACCTTGTCGGCGTCGACATGGACAACGCCGTAATCTTCAAACAGGCGCGCCACCGTGCTCTTGCCGGCGCCGCTTTTTCCTGTGATTCCAAATCGAAGCATGGGGGTTCCTCCAAATGCGGCTCGCACCGCAAACCCGTGAAAGCACACGGATGACTGTTGTTTTGAGTAGTAATGGCGTTATTTACAGGGTGACGACCTTGTGCCCCGCCGCTTTGAGCAGGCGGTTGCGAACGGCCAGAGAGATGCCGTCCTCCCCCGGAAGGGGGCCGTAGATGGCACAAACGCCGGCCTCGTCAAAGCTGCGCAGCGCGTCGAAAAGTGCGTGCGCATGGGCGGCGGCATTGTCCGCCGGCCCAAGGCTTGCCACATGGGAGGCGCATGGAAAGAGCATGCGCTGCTCATCATAGCACAAAATGCCCACGTTTGGCTGCTGCGACTGCGCTTCGAGCCACTTCGTCACGGCGGACAGGTCGCCCTTTGCCAGCGTGAGCGGAGCGGTCGGCGCATAGTGCCGGTATTTCATGCCGGGGGCGAGCGGGCGCTGCCCCTCTTGCAGTTTGCTTGTGACGGCGGGGTCGACGCGCACATCGCCGAGCACTGTGCGCAGCATTTCGAGGCTGACGCCGCCGGGACGCAGCAGGGTGGGCGTTTCACCGGCCAGCGAGACCACGGTGGACTCGAGGCCCACGCCACAGTCCCCCCCGTCGATCATCAGATCGACGCGTCCGTCAAGGTCTTCCAGGACATGAGAGAGTCTGGTGGGGCTTGGGCGGCCTGATCGGTTGGCGGAGGGAGCGGCCACCGGCACGGCGGCCTGGCGCAGCAGCGCGGCGGCCACGGGGTGCGAGGGGATGCGGATGGCCACGGTGTCGAGCCCGCCCGACACGGCATCGGGAATCCGGGGTCGCTTTGGCAAAATGACGGTCAGAGGCCCCGGTGAAAAGGCGGCAAAGAGGTCGAAGGCTTTGGACGGAATTTTCCGGCACAGCGTGTCGAGCTGCGACAGGTCGGGAAGATGCACAATGAGCGGGTTGTCGCAGGGACGCCCCTTGGCGGCGTAGATGGCGCGCGCGGCAGCCTCGTCGAGCGCGTTTGCGCCAAGTCCATAGACCGTCTCGGTCGGGAAGACTACAAGGCCGCCCTCGCGCAAAATGCGTCCTGCTTCAGACAGCGCCTGCTCCGAAAAAGCGTCGGGATTGACATGTAAAATTGGTGTGATACCCATATCATGCCTCATGCACTGAAATTATTCTCGCCTTTGGCGGAAATTTTAAAGGGGAAACGCGCGCCTCAAACGACAGGCGCCACGCGGGACAAGCGTTGCCCTACAAGACAACGCGCCTTTGGAAAAGCCGCTGGCGTGCAAAACGCTCAAGGCGACGGGCGAGCCATAAAAGGGCGAAGCCATCGGGAAGAGCCCAAAAGCGCAAGGTTCAAGCGTGCAGTGCCCGGACGCAGAGTCCAAAAAATTCAGGGGAGACCCGAAAAGATCAAAAGCAAACAACAGGACGGCTCTGGGGGCTGAAGGGCAAAAGCCCTGGGCGCCTGCCCAAGCTGGAAAGCCGCGCACAACTCACAACGCCGGGAATGCGCCGAAACTCAAGGGCAGTTGAAGCTCAAGGACAGCCAGATTCAGGGGCAGCCAGAGTTTTAAAAACAGTTAGAGCTCCAAGGTCAGCCAAGGCCCCAAGGATAACCAGAGCCCCAAGAATAGCTAAAGTTCCAAAGACAGCCAGAGACCCAAAGCCAGTCAGGGCTCCAAGAAAAGTCAGAGTTCCAAGGATAGCCAAAGCCCCAAGAGCAGCCAGAGTTCCAAGAGCAGCCGAAGCTCCAAGGTCAGTCAGAGTTCCAAAGACAGCCAGAGACCCAAGGATAGCCTAGAGTTCCAAAGATAGCCAAGCCCCAAGAGCAGCCAAAGTTCCAAGGGCAGCCAGAGTTCCAAAGATAGCCAAGCCCCAAGAGCAGCCGAAGCTCCAAGGCCAGTCAGAACTCCAAGGTCAGCCAGGGCCCCAAGGACAGCCGAGTTCCAAGGATAGCCAGAGACCCAAGGATAGCCAGGGCCGCAAGAGCAGCCAAAATTCCAGGAACAGCCGGAGCTCAAGAAAAACCAAAGCTTACGAAAGCCAAAACGCAAGGACAGCGGGAGTTTGAGAACAGCTTAAAGCACAAGGCGTTAAAGTTTCAAGCGCAACAAAAACTTCCGAGAGCAGCAAAATCCCGAACAACCAGAGCGTGAACTGGCTCTAAAAGTGCATCGGAGCAGGCGCCAAATGGCAAGGGGTTCGAATCCCCAAGGCGGGCGTCTTATCAGACGCAACAAATCCAAGACGATTTAAAAAAACTCCGCTTTGAAAACAAAACGTTTTGTTTGCTCTGTGTTATAAGAAATGAAGGGCAACGGCGCAAAGCCAAGGCTTTGGGCTCGCCTGATTTTTCGCACATATGCTCGAAACCAATGGAGCAGCGCCGGCTTGGGCGGCAGTTGTTTTAAAATGTTGAAAGCGCATGTCAAAACGCAAGTTCCAAAGACAACCTGCGTCAAAAGAGCCCACGCTGCAAAAACGCAGAGGCTAAAGGGGTTAGCCCGCCTCGCCCGCTTTGAGTTTTTCGGTTTGGTCGGCTGTGATGAGCGCGTCGATCATCTCGTCGAGGTCGCCGTTGAGAAAAGCCTCAAGCTTGTATAAGGTCAGTCCGATGCGGTGGTCGGAAACCCGGCCCTGCGGATAATTGTAGGTGCGGATGCGCTCGCTGCGGTCGCCGGTGCCGACCTGAAGGCGGCGTTCGTCTGCGCGGGCGGCGTCCTTTTCGGCCTGCATCTGCTCATAGACGCGCGAGCGCAGAATTTTCATGGCCTTTTCCTTGTTTTTGTGCTGGCTGCGCTCGTCTTGACACTCCACCACAATGCCGGTGGGCAGGTGGGTGATGCGAATGGCGGATTCGGTCTTGTTGACGTGCTGTCCGCCGGCGCCGCCTGAACGATAGGTGTCGATCTGGAGATCCGCAGGGTTGATCTGCACTTCGACCTCCTCCGCCTCGGGCAAAACGGCCACGGTGACAGTGGAGGTGTGAATGCGCCCTTGCGACTCGGTGTCGGGCACGCGCTGCACGCGGTGGACGCCCGATTCAAACTTCAAGCGACTGTAAACGCCGTCGCCCTCGATGAGAAAACTGATCTCTTTGATGCCGCCAAGCTCGGTCTCGTTTAAGGAGAGCACTTCGGTTTTGTAGCGGCGGGATTCGGCGTACATCGAATACATGCGGTAGAGGTTTGACGCAAACAGGGCCGCCTCGTCGCCGCCCGCGCCGCCGCGGATTTCCACGATAACCGACTTGTCGTCGTCGGGGTCCTTGGGAATGAGCAAAATTTTCAGCTCTTCCAGACACCGTTCGCAGTCGGCCTTGCCCTGGTGAAGCTCCTCTTCGGCAAGCTCCTTGAAGTCGGGCTCGAGGTGGCCGGAGAGCAGCTCTTTGGCCTCGTCGACCGCTGCCTGGGCCGCTTTGTATTCCCGGTATTTTTCAATGACGGGCGAGAGCGATTTGAACTCCCGCATCAGGGCCTTATACTGCGCCTGATCCCCCACGATGGCAGGGTCCATCAAACGCTCGTTTACCTGCTCAAACCGCTGTTCGGCGGCGGCCAGCTTTTCGATCATGCTTTTTGCTCCTGTGTTTCGTTTTGTTGGGGGGCGCAGGGCTTGTCAGACAGCACGGCCTTTTCAAAGGCGGCGCGGGTCATCCAGACCTCGCGTCCGCAGCCTGTGCAGCGCACCCGCACGTCGGCGCCCGTTCGAAGCACTTCGAAACAGCGCGCGCCGCAGGGGTGTTTTTTCTTCATTGAAAAGCGGTCGCCCACATGAAGATCCACAGCATCGCCCCCGAAAATTGATGATGACGCATCACGAGGTGCCAGTCGGCACCTCATCCAAACAATTATATCAGCAAACACAAAAGAGTGCAAGCAGTTCCTGTCGGTTTTGTGAATGAGGCATTGCGAATGCCCGAAAAAACGCCGTTTTGCAGGCATTGCAAGGGAAAAGGAGCCACCGCCAAACGAGAAAAAAGTTGTCTGGGCTCCAAAGAGCGGCGGCGCCTTCCCATGCAAACCGAAAGCGCGCAACCCCGGCGCGCAGGCCCGCGCAGCCCGATCAGCTTTCTTGCAAAGCGTAGGACAGCGCGGCGCCCCGGCTCCATTTCGTCGCGGCGGGCCAAGGGCAAGAGGCGTTAATCCAAGGCTATGGTCAATTTTGAAAAGACCCCAAAAGGCAGGGAGAGCAAAAAAACAATCCCTTCAGGGGAGAGCGCATCGCGTCCCCCTGTGAGCGATCCCTTCATGAGCGGGATGGCGTAGCGGCCGGTCAGACATGGAGCGGGCGGTCTCAAAATGAGCGTGCAGGTCTGTCATCCCAGCAGTTCCATCTCCTGCGCCGGCGTATCGACCTCGCTTTGCTTGCCGCCAAAATAGGCGTCGAGCATGGCGCGTGCGACGGGGGCGATGCCATTTCCGCTGCCGGCGTGCTCCACCACAACGGCGATGGCAATCTCGGGGTTTTCATAGGGGGCGAAGCAGACAAACACGCCGTTTGCCGTGCCCGAGGAGACCGAGGCCGTCCCCGTCTTACCGGCCACGGCAATGGGGTAGTTGCCAAAGACGCTCGAGGCCGTGCCCACCTCCGAGACGGCGCGCATGCCGGCCAGCACCGCGGCGAGATAGTCGGGTTCGATGTCGAGCTGCTCCAACACAACGGGTTTTGTGCGCTCAATTTTCGAGGTGTTGTGGTAGCTGCTCACACCCTCGATGAGCGTTGGCTGATAGCGCGTCCCGCCGTTTGCAAGGGTGGCGATGTAATTGCAAAGCTGAATGGGGGTGAAGAGGTGGTCGCTCTGTCCGATGGCGGCCTGGATGGTGTCGCCGTCGTACCAGCGCTCGGCCTTGGCCTCGCGCTCGTCGGGGCCGGCCACGGTGCCCGACACTTCGCCGCCCACCTCGACGCCCGTCTTTTCTCCAAGGCCAAAGGCGCGCGTCCATTTGACCAGCGCGTCGATTCCGACCAGACGGCCAACCTCGTAAAAGTAGTAGTTACAGGAGTTTTGCAGCGCCTGAACGACGTTTTGCGCCCCGTGGGTGGTGCCGTAGTCGGTGTAGACCCAGCAGCGCGGCGAGTAGGGGGCGTAGTAGGTGTAAATGCCCTTGTCGACAATGATGGTCTTGGTGTCGACCACGCCCTCTTCAAGACCCGCCACCGCCGAAACCATCTTGTAGGTGGAGCCCGGCGCATAGGCGCCCGCCACCGCGCGGTTGAAAAGCGGCTTGTTAGGGTCGGCCAGCAGCTCGCTGTAGTCGGCAAGGTAGGTGGAGAGGTCATAGGTGGGGTAGGAGGCCATGGCCAGGATCTTGCCGGTGTTGACGTCGATGGCGACGGCGGCGCCCACGTTGGCGTCGGCGGCGCGGCGGTCGGCCCGGCTCTGCCCGGCCCTTGCAAGCGAGGTGATGGTGCTTTCAAGCGCAGACTCCGCCGCCTGCTGCACGGCGCTGTCGATGGACAAGATCACGTTGCGCCCCGCCTGAGGCTCCTTGGAGGAGATGACGTCGACCGTCTTGCCGTAGAGCGTCTGCTCCACGCGCTTTTCGCCCGACACGCCGCGCAGCACCGACTCCATGCTTTTCTCAATGCCGTCGAGCCCCACGGTGTCCGAGAGCTGGTAGCCCTGTTCGAGATACTGCTCGGCCTCGGCCTTGTAGATGGGCCCGGTGCGGCCCAGAATGTGGCTGGCAAGCGTGGAGGTGTATTCACGTACGGGAACCACCTCCACCTCCACGCCCTGAAAAAACTCCTGGCGCTCCTTGATGGCGGTGACAGTGGCCACGTCGACCGACTCGGCCACCGTGAAGCGGGTGAGTGCGGAGAAGTCGCGCAGCTCCATTTCATATCGGACCCCGGCCAGCAGGCGCTGCTGGTGGGGGGTGTAGTCTTCGAGGTCATAGTCTTTGATCAGCTTGTCCATCACCTGTTGCGCCGTGGCGTCCTGCGGCAGCTCCTTGCGGTCGAGCAGGCGTTGCAGACGGTCGGCCTGGGTGGTGGAGTCCTCCGCGTCCTCGAGAAAGGAGACGGGGACGTTGGTGAGCGGCAGCGCGTCGACAAAGGCAAGCTGCTCGTCTTGCAGCGTTTGCAGCAGCGCAAGCAGAATTTCGTTGGTGCGATCGGCCGGCAGCAGATACCCGTCGAGCTGGACGGAAAAGGCCATGCGGTTGACCACCAGCGCCCTGCCGTAGCGGTCGTAGATGCCGCCGCGCGGGGCCGCCACCGTGACGGTGCGGTAGACGCGGCGCTGGCTCTGCTGGCGGTAGCTCTCGCCGTTGACAATCTGCAAATTGGCCAGCCGCCCCGCAAAGAGCAGGGCGAAAAAAACCGCGAGCGCCCCGAGCAGGGCGTATCGGCTTTTGTGACGTTCGTAGAGTTTGGCGTCGCGACTCTTCATGAGGCAGTTACTCCATAGACCGATCGCCGCCAAAGGAGAGGTTCATGCGGCGGGCGATACAGTAAAATAGCGGCAGATAAAACAAAGAGACAAGGGCTGTTGTGGTGTAAAATTCGGCCACGCGGAAAAACCCCGCGAGATCGGCCGTGACCAGCAGGCGCAGCAAAAGATCTCCGCCGATCAGCGCGGCATAGGAGGCGAAGTAGAGCACAAGCGCGCTGAAAAACCCCGGCAGCATAAAGAGCCTTGAGACAAGTCCCGCCAGCGCGCCCACCAGCATGAGCGTCAGGGCGCTGGCGCCGGTGTTGGCGCTCACGGTGGCATCCAGGGCAAGCCCCAAAAACAGGCCGAACAGCCCCCCTGAGACCTCCCCTTCAAAGAGCGCCACACACACCACGGCCGCCACCGTCATCACAGGGGTGACGTGCAGCAGCCGCAGGCCCGACAGCAGCGTGGTTTGAAGCAGCAGCACGACAAGACCCAGCGCGCCATAGGCGCCGATCAGGTTGAGACGGCTTTTTTCGATGAGAATCATGGCGTCTCCTCCTCCGGCGTCGGCAGCTCGCCCTCCTCAAAGGCCTTGATGACCATGCAGTAGCGGATGTTGGAGAAGTCGACGGCGGGGGTGAGCACGGCATAGGAGGAGATGTTGTGGTCTTCGGGCAGCACTTCGTTGACGGTGCCGATCACAAGGCCCGAGGGGAACATGCCGCCAAGACCTGAGGTTTCCACGATGTCGCCCACGGCGGCGGAGGATTCGCTGGGCAGGTAGTTGACGCGGCACAGCCCCTCTTTGCGAAGGTCGGCGTCGCTTTCCAGCAGGCCCATGTCCCTGGTGCGGGAGATCACCGCGCCGATGGGGGTGAGCTCATCCAAAATAGAGGTCACTTTTGAGTAGGTCAGCCCAACCTCGGTGACAACGCCTGCCAGACCGTCGGGCGTGGTCACAGCATCGTACCGCTTGACCCCGTCCACACTGCCCTTGTCGATGGTGAAAGTATAAAAGAGATTGTCAGGGTCGCGGGCGATGACCTGGGCGAATTCGTATTCAAAGGGGCGCTCGGTTTCGATCACCCCCGCAAATTCGCGCAGGCTCTCGTTTTCCTGGCGATACCGGTCGAAATCGCGAAGCTGCTGCTGAAGTTCGAGCACCTGCTCTTTGAGCTGCTCGTTTTCCTCTTGCAGTGCGTCGTACCGGGTGAAGTAGGAGAGCTTGTCGGAGATGAAATAGGCGGCGCTGGTCACACCTTTTTGAAGCGGTGTGAGCACCACGCCAAAGACGCTCGAGAGGGGGCCGGCCGTGCCGCGCTGTCCGGCTGCATAAAGCGAGAGGAGCAGACAGACGGCGATGGCGGCCACGGCCAGGAAAAAGCGGCGACTGCGAAAATTCAAGGGGTTGGGCCCTCCTTTCTCTGCCAGGGGCAGGGGTGAAGCCCGCCGTTCGAACCGGCATGCAGCAAAGCTGTGCAGGCGCAGCCGGGCGGGGTTAGAGGAAAAGGGCAAGCGCGGGCATCTGCCGACGGGCGCGTGGGAATCAGGATGGCAGAAAAGCGGCGCAAACATGCGCAGGGAGTGTAGGCAGATCGGCACAGGGCAAGCTTACAAGGCCCGCGCGACGTCGATAAACGTGGAGATCAAATGGCTGCTTATCGGGAAAAACAAACGTGGAGAATTTTTCAAGAGAAGGGGATATGTTCCAAACCTTCTCAAGGTAGGGGCATCCGAACGTCACTCCCACAGAGCGGGAAAGAGGATTTCAAACCGGTTGCGCCAGGGGATGCGAGCCCGCCCTGCCGCCTTGCAAAGAAGCTTGCGCCTTGGAGGGCAATCTGAGCAAATTCACTGACACAGATCCGTCTGGAACGGCAGACGCGCTCTTGAAAAACAGCGAGGACAAACGCCCCGGCTCCCACAAAGAAAAAACAAGTTGAGCGGGCAAGCAGTTGAGGGCGTCGGTGTTTTGCGCAAAAAAACAGTTTGAGAAGTTGTCTGCATCCCGGAAAAAACGGATGAAACCAGTCGATGCGAACACGTTGCAAAACCCTTGTGTTCAATCCCCGACACAACGGGGCTGCGCGGGCAGACAGGTGGGGAGACGCAGTTTGAGGCGTTTGCATCGGCAAGAGGGCCGATGCGTTTTTCCCTGAAAGTCAAAGGAAGGGCCCGCTGCCGGACACGACAGTCTCACCCTGCAAGGGTCGCGAAAAGGATGGAAACGAGCGAGCGTCCGCCCTGCCCCGCAAAAGGCGAAACTACAGCAACGCGATGTCGAAGTGCTGCTTGAGAAGCTCGGAAAGGCGACACAGAGGCAGGCCCATCACAGTGAAATAGTCGCCCTCGATGGAGCGCACCATGGTGGCGGCGCGGCCCTGAATGCCGTAGCCGCCCGCCTTGTCGAAGGGTTCGCCCGAGGCGATATAGCGGTCGATTTCAGCCTCCTCAAGCGTTCGAAAGGTCACGCGGGTGGACACCACGTCGCTATACACCTGTCCGCAGTGGCACAGCGCAAGGCCGGTGTGCACCGTGTGGGTGTTTCCCGAGAGCGCGGTGAGCATCTCCTTGGCCTGCGCCTCATCCTTTGGTTTGCCAAGCATGGCGCCGTTTAACTCCACAACGGTGTCGGCGCCGATCACAATGGAGAGGGGGTAGTTTTGCGCAACGGCCTGCGCCTTGGCCACCGACAACACGGCGGCCTGCGCGCGCGGGACGCTCATCATATAGTCGCCCTCTTCAATGTCGGCGGGGACGATCTCAAGTTCACAGGGCAGGTCGAGCGCGCGCAGCAGCTCAACTCTGCGCGGGGATTTGCTGGCAAGTACAATTCTCGTTTTCAAAACCATTTCCTCCAAGCGTAAAATGATAGTGCAAGGCCCAGGATGATGGCGATGCTCAGATGAAAGGAGACGCCGAAGGTCAGCTTGACCACGGCGAGATCCAGCGTGAGCGGGGTGGGAGACCCGATGCCAAAGCTGCGCCCGTAGGAGAGCCAGGACAGGCCCTCGACGCCCCTTGTCAGCTCGGCCACAAACGAGCCGATGACAACGCCGCACAGCAACAATAGTATGCCGGTCAGCCCCGTATATTTGCGCTTAGACGCCATGGGCATTCCCTCCCTGTTCGGAAGCGGAAAGGCCGGTGGAGCCAAAGCCGCCAGCCCCGCGCTGCGTTTGATCCAAAGAATCGACAAGGGTGGGGATTGCGCGGCAGACAGGCAGCAGCGAAAGCTGTGCGATGCGGTCGCCGGCGTGAAGCGCGACGGCCCGGTCCCCCAGGTTGAGCAGCGCCACCTGGAGCTCGCCGCGGTAATCGCTGTCG
>CABRXB010000018.1 GCA_902474785.1 uncultured Eubacteriales bacterium
CACCTGCTGGGGGAAAACGGCCTTTTGACCAGAATTTTGGAGGCCGGCTCCATCCCCAACATGGTCTTTTATGGGCCGCCCGGCATTGGCAAAACCACCGTGGCCGACATCCTGGCCCGCCGCGCGGGGAAGACGCTGGTGCGGCTCAACGCCACCACAGCCGGCTCCGGCGACATTCGCGACGCCATCTCCCAAACCGGCACACTGCTCGCGCCCGACGGCGTGCTGCTGTATATCGACGAGATTCAGTATTTCAACAAAAAGCAGCAGCAGACGCTGCTCGAGTGCACCGAAAACGGCAAGGTCACACTCATCTCCTCGACCACCGAAAACCCTTATTTTTATATCTATCCCGCCATCCTGTCGCGCTCGACCGTCTTTGAATTCAGACCGCTCACTCCACAGGAGGTGCTGCCCGTCGTGCAGCGCGCCTTCTCCTTTGTCGAAAACGAAGGCATGGAGCCCCTCGCGTTGGAAGAGGGGGTGATGCAGCACATCGCCGCCTCCTGCGGAGGCGATGTGCGCAAGGCGATCAACGCCGTCGAGCTGCTCACGCTGACCGGCAAGGGCCGGGTGACGCTTGAACAGGCGGCGGCCGTCACACAGCAGTCGGCCGTGCGCTACGACCGCGACGGCGACAGCCACTTCGACGTGATGAGCGCCTTTCAAAAGTCCATGCGCGGCAGCGATCCCGACGCCGCGGTGCACTATCTGGCGCGTCTGCTCGAAGGGGGCGACCTGCTCTCGGCCTGCCGGCGCCTGCTGGTGACGGCGGCGGAGGACGTGGGGCTGGCCTATCCGCAAATTCTCCCCATCGTCAAGGCCTGTTGCGACATGGCGCGTGAGCTCGGCCTGCCCGAAGCGCGCATCCCCCTGGCCGACGCCGTGGTTCTGGTGGCGACGGCGCCCAAGTCCAACGCCGGCTATCTGGCCATCGAAGCCGCGCTCGCCGACCTGCGCGCCACGGGCGGCGGAGAGCTGCCCGCCCATCTGAGAGACGCCCACTACGAGGGCGCCAAAAAGCTGGGACGCGGGCTGACCTATGTCTACCCGCACGATTTCGAGGGGCACTGGGCGCCCCAGCAATACCTGCCCGACGCCCTCAAGGACGCACGCTACTACACCCCCGCAGACAACAAGACCGAACAGGCGGCGGCCGCCTACTGGAAGAAGATCAAAGACGGTCACCGACCGTCTCAGGACACAAAACAAGACACAAACATGAGATAAAGAGGTACCTCACTTTGAACGATCAAACACCGCCCACCATGGCGCCGTCCGCCATGCCGGAATGGAGCGATCCCCCCGCAAACAAGCGCCTTGTCAAACTCAGCGTGGCGCTGGCCCTCTCCTTTTTTGCCGCCTCTTTTTTAGCCGGCGGGCTGATGCCCGACACGGTCATGGCCGTTCTCATCAACATGTCGCTGACGTTGTCGCTGCCCGGTACCCAGGCGGCGGTGGCCTCGGCGCAACTTCTCGTCCTCTTTTTGGGCACCATGGCGATGTTCATGTCCTTTGCCACCTTCGCCTCGTATGCGCGCAGCCTGCCTGTGGCCGTGATCGGCGCGGTTGGCATCGGCATTTCAACCTCCATTTTTGCAGGGCCCGTGGCGGGCGTCACAACCGCGCTTTTGCTGCTGCTTCCCCTGCTGCTGCTCGACCGGCTCGACGCCATGCTCGACTACAAAAACCTGCTCTGGCTGACCACGCTGCTCTTCCTCGTTTTGCTGCTCGGCTCGCTGACCTGGTCCATCTATGCGGCGACCGGCTCGATCTCGGTCGATGCCCTGCGCGCCGCGCTGCTGCAAGCGGGCGACAACTACGCGCAATACTACCGGCAGATGACCGACATGCTGGTGACTTCGGGCATGGAGACCGTGGTGTCGGGCCTGCCCGTTTACAGCAGGGAGGATTCCATCTCCCTTGTGCTCAACTATCTTACGGCGCTGCTGCCCATGATCGCCATGGTAAACGCCTTTTGGTTTGTCACCTGGTATCGCCGGGCAAACGGACGGCAGCGTCCGCGTATCGGCCTTGTCATGGACGGCTTTGCGCTCTCGCGCGGCGGCGCCGTCTGCTATCTGCTGTGTTCCGGCCTCTCGCTCTTTGGCGGGGATGCGCTCGCCCTTGCCGGCACGCAGCTCATGATGGTGCTCAGCCTTCCCTTCTCCATCCAGGGGATCAACACCCTGCGCCGCAACATGACGGTCTATGGGCGCGGCATCCCACTTTTTTTGCTGCTCATGATGGTGCTCTTCGCGCCCCCCATTTCCCTGCTGCTTTTTCTCGCCGTGTGCGGCGTGTTCGACGCGTTGATGCCCAAAACCTTTCCGCCAATCCGCCCGCCGCGGCAGTAAGGAGTTCCTCGTCATGAAGCATACACCCCCAACAAGACAATATCGCACGGTGCGGCACATCACGCTGCTGACCGTCTGCTTTCTGGTGCTGCTGATCACCGCGCTGATCGATGCGCGCTATGCCACAGGGCAGGCCATTTTGATGGCGGCGGCGCTGACCGTCTATCTGCTGCCCTTTGGCCGGGTCAACCGTCAGCTTCAAAAGCAGCTCGACGCAGCCGCGCGCAAACTCGACAGCGATTCGCTCTCCTTTCTCGACTCCACGCTGCCCGTGGCCGCCATCCGGCGAAACGGCGCCCTTGTTTGGTACAACGAGGCCTTTCACGAGCTGATGGGGCAGGGACTGCCCCCCGGCCGCGACATCCGAGAGGCCATCCCGAACTTTCAACCCCAGAAATTCGCCGAACCCGATCTGATGGATGGGGTTTCTGTCTCCCATGCGCAGCGCGCCTTTCGCGTCTACGCCTCCCCTTTGCGCGAGCTGGGTCAGAAAAACGATCTGCTGCTGCTCACCTTTTTCGACGTCTCGGAACACAAGGCGCTGCAGGCGGAATACAAGGCCTCGCGCCCCGTGGTCGCCCACATCATCATCGACAACCTCGACGAGATCTCCCAAAACGTCCGCGAGAGCGACAAGGCGCTGGTGCTGGGCGGCGTTGACAATGTGCTCAGCGAATGGGCCGCTCCCACCGGCGGCATCCTGCAGCTCACCGAACGCGGGCGCTATCTCTTTGTGTTTGAAGAGCGTCATCTGCCCGCCTTCATCGCTGACAAGTTCTCGGTGCTCGACAGCGTGCGCGCCGTGGGCGAGAGCGGCGGCCTTGAACCCACCATCTCCATCGGCGTGGGCGCGGGCGGCGAGAGCTTTGCAGACAACTATGAGCTGGCGCGCCAGGCACTTGACCTGACGCTTGGGCGCGGCGGCGATCAGACCACCGTCAAGCAGGGCGCAAGCCTTGAATTCTTCGGCGGAAAGACCAAAACAGTGGAGCGCCGCACCAAGGTCAAGGCGCGCATCATGGCGCAAACGCTTGCCGAGATGCTCGACGAGGCCACCAGCGTGCTGGTGATGGGCCACCGATTTGCCGACTTTGACGCGGTGGGAGCCGCCGTCGGCGTCACGCGACTTGCCATGGCCAAAAACAAACCGGTGCACATCGTGATCGACCGCGAGACCTCCCCCGCGCGCTCGCTCATCGAGCATGTGGAACACCTGCCGGAATACGAGGGGGGCTTTGTCCCGCCGCTGGCAGCCCTCGACCTTGTGACCTCCTCCACGCTTTTGGTGATCGTCGACACCCACAACCCCGAACTCCTGGAGTCGGCCGAGCTGCTTGGCAACGCCGCGCGCGTGGTGCTCATCGACCACCATCGCCGCATGGCCTCCTGCGTGGAGAGCGACCTCTCCTACCACGAGCCCTACGCCTCCTCCGCCTCGGAGCTGGTGTGCGAGCTCGCGCAGTACAGCACGGGCGGCAACGCTCTGCGCAAGCGCGAGGCCGAAGCGATGCTGGCCGGCATTGTGCTCGACACCAACAACTTTGCCTTTCGCACCTCGTTTCGCACCTTTGAGGCCGCCGCTTTCCTCAAAAAAATGGGCGGCGACACCATCGAGGTCAAAAAGCTCTTTCAGGTGGATTTTGACAGCTATTCCGACCGCACCCAGCTCATCAGCGCCGCCCACCGCTACGAGCGCATCACCGTGCTCGCCTCCTGGACGGGGCCCGACCACAAGGGGCTTGGCGTCGTCGCGGCGCAGGCCGCCGACGAAATGCTCGACATCGAGGGGGTGGAAGCCTCCTTCGTGCTCTTCCCCCGGCGCGAAAAGACCTACATCTCGGCGCGCTCGCTAGGCACCATCAACGTCCAGCTCATCATGGAGGCGCTGGGAGGAGGCGGCCACGCCACAAATGCCGGCGCTCAGGTGGAGGCGCCCTTAGAGGACGCGCGCAAGGCTTTGTGCGACGCCATCTCCCGTTCGTTGCGCGAAAACTATCCCGATCTGCTCTAGCGGAAAGGGACAAAGGGCGGCCCTTTTTTCACGCTTTATCTTTGCCTTGGGTCAAGGGTCGTCATGTTATTTCTTTTTCACTATTTTCACTTTCATAAGGAGGAGTTTCCCATGAAGGTCATCTTACAGCAGGACATCAAGGGCACCGGCAAAAAGGGCCAGCTCATCGAGGTCTCGGACGGCTACGCCCGCAACTTTCTCTTCCCCCGCAAGCTGGCCGCCCCCGCCGACACCGCCAACATGAACGAATACCGCCAAAAAGAGGCTTCGCGCGCCTTCCACAAGCAGCAGGAGCTCGAGGCGGCGCAGGCGCTCGCCCAAAAGCTCGAGGGCATCACCGTGAAGGTGACGGCCAAGGGCGGCACGGCGGGCCGGCTGTTCGGATCTGTGACGGCCAAAGAGGTCGCCGAGCTCGCCAGCGCCCAGACCGGCAGCGCGCTCGACAAGAAAAAGCTGATCATGGACGACATCAAGACCTTTGGCACCTACGAGGTCGAGGCCAAAATTCACCCCGGCGTTTCGGCCAAATTCTTCGTCACCGTGACCGAGGCCTGAAATTAGCCGTGCGGCAAGGAGGTGTGTCACCGCTTGAACGAGCATGATCTGGCCCAGCGCGTCCCCTTTTCCATGGAGGCCGAGCAGTCGGTGCTCGGCGCCATCCTCATCAACCCGAGAGCCGTGCTCGACGCCGTGTCGATCCTGCACCCGGCCGATTTCTATCTGCCGCAAAACGCCGCCATCTTTGAGGCCATCTATGAGCTCTTCTCGGCCGGCGACGTGGTGGACAGCGTCACCATCTCCGAGCGGCTTCGTCAGGCGGGGCAATACGACCCCGAGACCACGCCGCAATATCTGATCTATCTGGCGGAATTCACTCCCTCCTCGGCCAACACGCAGCGCTATGCGCGCATCGTCTACGAAAAGGCCATGCTGCGCGCGCTGATCGCCGCCTCGCAGCAGATCGCTGAAAACTGCATGACCGAGGCCGGCGAATTCTCGCTGCTCATGGATCAGGCCGAGCAGCTCATCTACGACCTCTCGCACGGCCGCCGCATCAACGAGATGCGCCCCATCGCCGAAGTGGTCGACGAGGCCTACACCAGAATCTCCGAGCTCTACAACGGCAACCGCGAGTTAGGCGGCACGCCCTCGGGCTTTTCTGAACTCGACGCCAAGATCGGCGGGCTCTCCCGCTCGGATCTCATCCTCATCGCCGCGCGCCCCGGCATCGGCAAGACCTCGCTGGCGCTCAACATCGCAAGCCATGTGGCGCTCAAGGAGAAAAAGGGCGTCGCCATCTTTTCGCTTGAGATGTCGGGCGAACAGCTTGTGTCGCGCATGATCTCGTCGCTGGCGCTGGTCGACTCGTCGCGCCTGCGCACGGGCGACATCCGCCCCGACGAGTGGACAAGGCTGGCCGAGGCCGTCTCGATCCTGGGCGACTCGCCCGTCAAAATCGACGACAACGCCGGCGTGACGGTGCAGGAGATCAAGGCCAAGCTGCGCAGAGAGAAAAACGTCGGCCTTGTCATCATCGACTACCTTCAGCTCATGCGCTCGGGTTCTCGCAGCGAGAACCGCGTGCAGGAGGTGGCGGAGATCTCGCGTTCGCTCAAAATCATGGCCAGGGAGCTCGACGTGCCGGTGGTGGCGCTCTCGCAGCTCAACCGCGCCAGCGAAACGCGCAAGGACAAAAAGCCCATGCTCAGCGACCTGCGCGAATCGGGCTCGATCGAGCAGGACGCCGACATCGTCATCTTCCTCTACCGCGACGAGGACAATCCCGACCTCGAGGCGCGCAACATCGTCAACTGCTCGGTGGCCAAAAACCGCCACGGCGCCACCGGCACCATCGACTTTTTGTGGAGCGGGCAGTACACCCGCTTTACGTCGCTGGAGACGCGTCATGACGAGAGCTGACCCCCTGCTGCGGCAAGTGGAGCGCATGCTCAAGACACACCTGCCGCCGCAGTCCCGCCACATCGTGGTGGCGCTCTCGGGCGGGGCCGATTCGGTCTGCCTGCTGCACGCGCTGCTGGCCTTGAAGCCGGCGCACGGCTGCGAGATCTCGGCCGCCCATCTCAACCACCTGCTGCGCGGACAAGCCGCCTTTGACGACGCCGCCTTTGTCGCGCGCCTGTGCGACAGTCTGGGCGTGGCGCTGCTCCAGGAGCAAGTCGACATTGCGGCGCTCTCCAAGAAGCGGCGCATCGGCGAGGAACAGGCCGGCCGCGAGGCGCGCTATTCCCTTTTTGAAAGGGCCGCCGCACAATACGAGCGCGCCGTGACCGCCACGGCGCACACCGCCAGCGACCAGGCCGAGAGCGTGCTGCTCAACCTCTTTCGCGGCAGCGGGATCGACGGGCTGGCCGGCATCCCTCCCGCAAGGGAGGGCTTCATCCGTCCGCTGCTTTGCTGCACCCGGCAGCAGGTGGAGCGTTACTGCGCCGAGCACGGTCTGTCCTTCGTGACCGACGCCACCAATTTTGAACCCATTTACCAGAGAAACCGCATCCGCCTCTCCCTGCTGCCCGCGCTTGAGAGAGACTACAACCACAATTTGACAAACACTCTGCAGCGCACGGCCGACCTGCTGCGCGAGGACGCGCAACTGTTAAACGAGCTGGCCGACGATCTGCCCCTCACGAAAAAGCGGTCGGCGGATTTTCTTGTCTTCGACCGCGCCGCACTGCGGCAGGCAAACCCCGCCCTTGCGCGCCGGCATCTGCGCCGGCAAAAACCTTTGATCTCACCTTGTCCGCCGCACAGTCGCAGGCGCTGCTGGCGCTTGGAACGCAGCGCGGCAACGGCGCGCTGGATCAGCTTCCAAAACCCCTGTTTGCACAGGCCGCGTATGGGCAACTGATCGTCTCAACGGTGGCGCGCCTGGCGCCGCTGGCTCCCATGGCGCTGCACCCCGACTGCAACGATGTGCCCGGTTTTGGTCAGGTGTGGATTTATCGTGACAACAAAGAGAAATTTCACAAAGATGCTACCACTCACCTGTTAAGATGTGATATAATACCCCATGCGCTGTCGCTGCGCGCCCGCAAACCGGGCGACCGCTATCGCCCCGTGGGTCGAAGGGAAAAACTTCTCAGCGACCTGATGGGGGAGGCGCGCATCCCCGCCGCGCTGCGGGATCTGATGCCCGTCGTCACCATGGGGGAGCGCATTGTCTCCTGTTTTCCCTTTGGCCCCGCCGAGGAAGCGGCTGCCGCCCCGGGAGAACAGGCGCTTGTTTTGCGCTATGCTGCAAAACCCCCGGTGAGCCTGATGGTCTCTGAATGTTGCGAAGACTGACCACCTTCAAATGAAACCATTGGTATCGTCTTTTCAAAAAGATTTGATCTGGTTTATCCCGTCCGGCAGCCGGCCCCAATACAAAGCTGTGCTGCCATCATCACAACGTCAACCCGCCCGTCGCGTCGTCGGGCATCAAATAAACGTCTTTTTCCTCAAAAGAAAAAGGCCGGGTTGCTCTGCTCCCGGCGCAAATTAAGGAGAGAACGACAAACATGCAAAGAGACTTATCCAAAGTGTTGCTCACAGAGCGCGAGCTTTCGGATCGGATTCGGGAACTCGGCCGGGAAATTACCCGGGACTACAATGGAAAACCGCTGCACCTGGTGGGCATCCTAAAGGGGTCTGTGGTTTTCATGACCGATCTGATGAGGACGATCGACCTGCCGCTCACCATGGACTTTATGGCTGTTTCGAGCTATGGCTCGGGTGTCAAAACCTCCGGCGTGGTGCAGGTCATCAAGGATTTGTCCACCCCCATCGACGGAAAGGATGTGCTCATTGTGGAGGACATCCTCGATTCCGGCCTCACGCTCAGCTACATCACTGAGCTGCTCGCGAGCAAGGATGCAAACAGCGTCAGAGTCTGCACCCTGCTCAACAAGCCCAGCCGCCGGCACCCCGACGTCCGCCTGGAAGTGGACTACGAGGGGTTTGTCATTCCCGACGACTTCGTGGTGGGCTACGGCCTCGACTACAAAGAAAAGTACCGTAACCTGCCTTTTGTGGGTGTGCTTGACCCCAAGGTGTACGGCGAGTAAGGAGTTGATCTTTTGAATCCCAACAATCCGCAAAACCAGGGGCCCCGTGCTCGGCAGGGCCTGTTGCGCACCCTTTTGTTCTATGCGCTGCTTTTGATGATGTTTTACTATGCAACCTCTTCGCTGCGCCGCAATGTGGAAGTGGAAGCGCTCATGTATTCCGACATTGTGGACTATTTTCGCAACGAGCAGGTTGAGGAATTTGTGGTCAACAACAAAAATGTCATCAACATCAAGCTCAATGACACAGATCACACTGAGCTCTCCTTCCAGCTGCCCAGCTTAGAGCTCTTTGAGGCCAGCGTGCCCACCGAGGAAATTCTGCGCCAGTATGACGCGGGCATCATCAAGAGCTATGACTATGCCCCGCCCTACACCATGCCCTTCTGGCTCTCCATTTTGCCCTACTTGGGGCTCGCCGTCGTGTTCGGTCTGCTGTGGTACTTCCTGATGAACCAGCAGATGGGCGGCAACGGCAAGGTGATGAGCTTTGGCAAGAGCAATGCCAAGGTCTCGCCCGAGGGCGGCGAAAAGGTCACCTTCAACGATGTCGCCGGCGCCGACGAGGAGAAGATGGAGTTAGCTGAAATTGTGGATTTCCTCAAAAATCCGCGCAAGTATCTTGAAATCGGCGCCCGCATTCCCAAGGGCATTTTGCTCTTTGGCCCTCCCGGAACGGGTAAAACCCTGCTGGCCAAGGCCGTCTCTGGCGAAGCCGGCGTGCCGTTTTACTCCATTTCGGGCTCAAGCTTTGTCGAGATGTTTGTCGGCGTGGGCGCCTCGCGCGTGCGCGACCTCTTCGGCGAGGCCAAGAAAACCGCCCCCTGCATCGTCTTCATCGACGAGATCGACGCCGTCGGCCGTCAGCGCGGCGCGGGTCTTGGCGGCGGCCACGACGAACGCGAACAGACCTTAAACCAGCTTCTTGTCGAGATGGACGGCTTTGGCGTCAACGAGGGCGTCATCGTCATCGCAGCCACCAACCGGCCTGACATTCTCGACCCTGCGCTGCTGCGCCCCGGACGTTTCGACCGTCAGATCATGGTCAACACCCCCGATCTCAACGGGCGCGAGGCCATCTTGAAGGTGCACGCACGCAACAAACCCTTTGACGACGACGTGGATCTCTCGGTCATCGCCAAAACCACCCCCGGCTTCACAGGCGCCGACCTTTCCAACCTGCTCAACGAGGCCGCTCTGCTGGCGGCGCGCCGCGGCGCAACGCGCATCTCCATGCACGACGTGGAAGACGCCACCATCAAGGTCATCGCAGGCCCCGAAAAGAAGAGCCGCTCCATCAGCGAAAAGGAGCGCCGCCTGACAGCCTATCACGAGGCGGGTCACGCCATTGTCACGCGGTTTTGCCCCACGCAAAACCCTGTGCACCAGATCTCCATCATCCCGCGCGGGCGCGCCGGCGGCTACACGCTGTCGCTCCCGCTCGAGGACAAATACTATGCCTCGCGCGAGGAAATGCGCGAGGAGATTGTCACCCTGCTCGGCGGCCGCGCGGCCGAGGCCTTGTGTCTTGACGACATCTCGACCGGCGCCTCCAACGACATCGAGCGCGCCACCGACATCGCCCGCAAGATGGTCACAAAATACGGCATGAGCGATACGCTGGGCCCCGTTGTCTACGGCAGCGGCGATCACGAGGTCTTCCTGGGACGTGACTTCTCGCAGGGCAAGGGCTATTCGGAGGATGTCTCGGCTCAGATCGACCGTGAAATTCGCCGCCTGATCGACGAAGGCTATGCCCGCGCCATCGAGCTGCTCAAAGAGCACGAGGAAAAACTGCATGAGACCGCTTCGCTGCTGCTCACCCAGGAAAAGATCGACGGCAAGCAGTTTGAGGCGCTCTTTGCAGAAACGCCGGTGAAGGCCGACGTACAGAGCCAGTCTCCGACGCCCGATGCGCCGGCAGAGGAGGCCGACGATTCCGACGAGGCGCCCCGCGAACACGACGGCGCCATTGGCGATGACAGCGCATCCACAGACGCCGCGCCAACAAAGTGAGGATTGTCCCTTTTTGCCACTCCCCCTGGGGCATTGTCTTCCCGATCTTGTTCATCCTATCAGAGCCGCGCTACCTGAAGCCGGACTTTGCTTTTCCCGCCTTGGTTGAGCGATATCGGGCCATTGACGCCCGCTTTTGAGCAACTCGACCTTCGCGAGCAAGATGCGTTTTGTCCCCATATGCTTAAAAGGGCCGGGCGGGTAAAACCCGCCCGGCCCTTTTTTGCGGCAGCGACACGCTGCATTTTTTGCTTCAGATTTAAAGGGCG
>CABRXB010000019.1 GCA_902474785.1 uncultured Eubacteriales bacterium
CCAAGAAAGCGGAAAAGGCCGCTAAGAAGGCCGCTCACGACGACGAAGCCCCCGCCGAGATCACCATTGACGACTTCGCAAAGCTCGATTTGCGGGTTGCCGAGATCACGGCCTGCGAAATCGTGCCAAACTCCGACAAGCTGCTCAAGCTGTCGCTTAAGGTGGGCGAGGAAACGCGCACCATCGCCTCCTCCATCCGCCCGTGGTACACCCCTGAGGAGCTTGTGGGTCGCCACATCATCATCGTGGCCAACCTCAAGCCCGCCGTCTTCCGCGGCGTGGAGAGCCATGGCATGCTGCTGGCCTGCGACAACACGGAGGATGACTGCAAGCTCATCTTCGCCGATGACTGCACCCCCGGCCGCCGCGTCCGCTGACTAAGGCGACGCCGTTTGCGGTTTAGCCTCGCATGATAAAATCATGCCACGAGGCTCAAAAATAAGCCAGCTATCTTCAAACTATCTGCTGACAAACGGCGGGGAACGGGGGTTTTCTCCCCTTCCCCGCCCTTCTGATTTGGAGGGATCCCGATGCTTTTTGATTCCCATGCCCACTACGACGACAGACGCTTTGACCCCTACCGCGACGAGCTGCTCTCCTCCATGCCGCAGCGCGGCGTGTCGCGCATTTTGTGCGTTGCCGCCGATCTCAACTCGGCCGACAAGTGTTTGCAGCTCGCCGACCGCTATCCCTTTGTCTACGCCGCCGCCGGCGTGCACCCCCACGAGGCCAAGAGCTTTGACCCCGGCGAGACCGACCGTCTGCGCGCACAGCTCTCCCACCCCAAATGCGTGGCGCTCGGCGAGATCGGACTCGACTATGCGCTCGACCTCTCCCCGCGCGATCTGCAAAGGGCGGCCTTCTCCTACCAGCTTCGTCTGGCAAAGCTGCTCGACAAACCCGTTATCATCCACGACCGCGAGGCCCATGCCGACACGCTTGCGCTGCTCAGGGACGCCGGCTGCCGCGGCGTGGTGCACTGCTATTCGGGCTCTGTGGAGATGGCAAAGGAGCTTGTCGAGATGGGGTTTTACCTCTCCTTTACCGGGGTTATCACCTTTGCAAACGCGCGGAAAAGCCACGACGTGCTGCGCGCCGTGCCAAAGGATCGCCTGATGATCGAGACCGACGCGCCCTACCTGACCCCAGTCCCCCACCGCGGCAAGCGTAACGACTCCTCTTATGTGCGCCACACCTGTGAGACCATGGCCCAAGTGCTTGGGCTCTCCTTTGAGGAGACCGCCGCCCTCACCTATCAAAACGCCTGCCGCTGCTTTTCCATTCCGGACTGACAGCCTGAAAGGAGCCTTTATGTACACATTGGAACTGCTATCTGCCGACGATCTCCCCTCTTACAAGGAGCTCATCGACGAGGCCTTTGGTGGGAGCAACCCTTTGGAATATTACGAACGCTATTGCAACTGTGACTCCTATCGCATCTATGTGGTCAAAGAGCAGGGGCAGATTGTCGGGAGTGTGACACAAGTTGAAATCCCCCTGTTCACCTTCTCCTTTCAGCCCTGCCTTGAGCTCTTCAACGTGGCTGTGCGCAGCTCGCATCGGCAAAAGGGCATCGGCGCCTTTCTGTTGCGCGAGGTGATTGAGCGCGCCAAAAAAGAGGGGTTTCACTCCATCTCCCTCACCTGTCTTGCCAGCGCCAAACCCGCCCACGCCCTCTATGAGAGCATGGGCTTTCAAAAGGCGGACAGCTACAAATACGCTCTTTATTTCTAGCCTTTTCTCGGGGCGTGGCCTGGCTATAGGCGTTACTTAAAAGAGATGTGTGGCCACATATTGCCGACTCAAACGCAGACAACGATATGCAACAGCGTTGAGAGCTGAATCTTACACGGATTTGAAAAACACGGTTTATCTCATTTGCAGACATTCGCTTTTGCAGACATTCGCTGGAGACACACAATCCTTCCACACAGATGAACCTTCTGTATCAGGCCGGCTGCGTGATCAAAAAATGAATTCACACAGATAAAAACCCTGTCCTGAAAGCCGGCAACTTTCGTCGCAAGCAAAAACATTTTGGCGGCCACTGCCAATGAGAGCTTAATTTTAAAGCCTCTTTTTCTAGAACACGACAAAAACCACCCCTGTTCGGGTGGTTTTTTTGTCCCATTTCGCCCTTTCGACATTTTTCACTGCATTCGTCGAGTAACATAGGGATAATTTATGATTATCCAGCAAGGAGGTGGCGAAATGGAATCCACTCAGATCAGCGGCACCCCTCTGGTTCCCGGAGCTGCAAAGGGCCGCTACTGTTCCTGCGCCGAAACCGCTTCTTCGACCAGACGCCGAACGCTGATTCTCCTCATCGACGATCTGGACATCTCCGCGCTCAAGGAGCTCCGCCCCAAACTAAAAGGCATGCTCGTCACAAAGCGGGGCCTTTTGTCTCACACCGCTATTTTCGCAAGGGAGCTTTCCATCCCCTTGCTTTTGATCGACGCCCCTCCCGCCCTGCCCGACGGCGCGCTCGTCTGCTTTGGCGAGCCGGGTGAAGCTCGCCCGCTTCCCTCACAGATCACAACGGCTGACGGACTGCTCATCCGCTTCTCGGCCTCGGTCTGGAGCATGGGCGGCCTGCAACAGGCGCTCGCAGCGGGCCTGCCCATCGGCCTGCTGCGCACGGAAGCCCTCACGCCGCACCGCAGCAACGCCGTCTACACCGCTGCGATGAAAGCTTCCGACACCATCATCCGTCTCTACGACTTCGAGGGGGACAAGGCGGGCCTGCTGCGCGGCGACGAAGCCGCGCTTCGCGCCGCCCAGCTCGCATCGCTGGTCGCCCTGCCCACGCAGACACTGGGGATCCTGCTTCCCAATGTCTCCCATCCAAACCAATTGCACACCCTGCGCGACCAGCTTTGCAGCATGCTCCGCGGGAGCCTGCCGCCCCGCCTTGGCGCTATGCTTGAGACGCGGGAAGCCTTTTTGCTTCTCCCCGAGATCTTATCCTACTGCGATTTCGCCCACATCGGGCTCAACGCGCTGCTGCGCTCGGAGCTTCCCTTGCGTACGTTGCTTGACATGGTGGCAACCGCTGTACGCGAGGCCAGCAGGCAGGGCGTCCCCCTCACGCTGTGCGGCGAGCCGCCGCTCGACTTGCTGCCCCAGCTTGTGGCCACCGGCATTCGTCGCTTTTGCCTTGCCCCCTCCTCCTTGCCGGAGGTCTCCTCCGCCCTGGCGGATCTGCGGCTGTGGCAAACCATTTCAACAACCTGACAAAATGCATTGCGGCGTCACACGCAAATCTTGCGTCCTCATCACGCGATGGATCTCTCTCCTTTGATCGCCTGACCTCTGAAAACAACGTGACGTCTTGAAAAACAGCGTGCGGATTTTGCGCACGCTGTTTTGTCTGTTTGAACAATCACATAAATTGAGACGACATGGAGGTCGCTCCATGTCGTCTGCAAACGGTTGTCTTTCATCTTCCTTTTTCACAGGGGCAACGGCGCGCCCTTCTGCTCCAGCAGCCCCTCGGTTCGCGATGGACACTCCCTTCCAAATTCCCGCAGCAGCCGCGCGGCGTTTCCATCGCTTTTGACCAGCGCATAGTAGCTGTCCTCCATGCGGTACAGTCGCATGTCCTCGTCTTCCAGCTTCTGCAACCCTGGCAGCGCGTCGAGCAGATCGTCGGTCTCTTCAAAGCGAAAAATGCTCTTCCCCTCTCCCGTCTTGCGGGTCGACCCGCGTCCCTTGCGCTGCAGCGGCTGCTTGGTCACAACCAGCACACAGCCGCCGCCCTCCGCCGGACGCGCCTCCACCAGCAACCGGCAGCCGTCCGACGAGAAGCCCACATCGCGCCTTACCCGGTTCATCATATCTCGAAACGCCCGCTGTGTCGCGGGACGGTCGTAGTCAATCTCCTCAAAGGTCAGCCCGTAGTAGTCCAGATCCTCCGCCTCCAACATCAGCTTGACCTTGTTTTCACACAGCATCTCGATCTTCATCTCGTCGCTCCTCTCCCCATGTACTATAAAGAAATCAGTACTTCCCTATACTATATGTGGCCTCCCGCGCCATCGTGCCGGCACGGGAGGCCGTTCTTTTTAAGAGTATCCGGCGCCCTCCCCCCTTGCAAGGGACAAGAAACGGCAAGGGCGGAAAAATATGGACAAAATCCCCCGCTTTCCCCAGATTTCTCCTGTGCTTCCACAACCTGTAACCGCCCTTTTTCCTCCCGGAAACGCCCCCACTTCAGGCAGTTGCGGTTTATGTCAAACTCCGTTATAATGAAGATGCTGAAACGCTTGCGCTCGAATGGAGGTGCCCCATGGCAAGAAACAGAGCCCCACGCCCCTACACCGGCAGACGAAGCACAAAACCTTTGCTGATTGTCTGCCTGGTTGCTCTTTTGACGGCGCTTTTTCTCCTGCACACCTACCGCACAAATGCGGACTTTCATGCGGCGGTGACGTCCATTGCCGCCACCTTGCGAGGAGAGCGGCAAACGCCCCCAGCAGAGGTGACAACCCCGACAAAGCCGCCCGCTTTCGGCGATCAATCCCCCTCCAACACCCCCCAGGACGAGCCCGATGGCAACAATCCTGAGGCATCCGCAAACGCCCCCGCTGTCGGCCTTTCGGATCAAGAGGGGCTGCTGATGACGCTCTCGCTCGAGGCGCTGCAACAGCCCCAGCAGGCCGTGCAACAGGCGCGCTCGCAGGGTGCAAGGGGCGTAGTGGTGGATCTTAAGCTGCAAGGCGGCGTGATCGCCTACAACTCCGCGCTGGAGGAGCCTGCTGTTGCCACGGCGCTCTCCCCCACCCCCTATGATCTCCAGGCGCTGGCCACGCTGTGCCGGGAAAATGACCTCATGCTCATCGGCCGGCTCTCCACCTTTCTCGACCACCTTGCAGCCGTCAACGTCACGGGGGCCTGCGTCGCCGTGCGTGGCGGCGTGCCCTTTCTCGACGGCAACTATCAGCGCAGCCTTGACCCCTATCGCGAGCAGTCGCTCTCCTATCTCTCGCTCTTGGTCGATGAGGTTTGCGCGCATCTCGACTGTCTGCTGCTCTCGGATCTGGCCTTTCCCTCCTACGGAAAGCTCTCGCTGATCGACTACCCCAGCGCGCCGGGCAAGGCGGAGCAGCTTCTCTCCTGCTTGGAAACCCTGCAAGAGAGAGCCAATTTGCAAGACACGGCGCTGTGGATCGAGTTGCCCAGCCAGGCGCTGACCGACGCCACCTATGCCAGCGCCTCGGGGCAAACCTATCTGTCCGCTCTCTCCCAAGAGCAGACGCCGCCTGTCGTCGTGCTGCGCCTGCCCGTTGGCACGACGCAACAGTCCCTTTTGCAAACGCTGGAACAGGCGCCCGACCATCTGACCTACATCCCCCTGATTCAGGGCTCGGTTGAGCGTGTGATCTCCGTAAAGGAGGCGCTCTCCTTAAACAATGTTTTGTGCGAACCGGGCTGACGTATTTTGAAAAAAAGAAAACCCGGCGCATTCACTCGTCTAAACAACTGGAAAACAAGGGCGCCTCATTCGGGCGGTCGGGTGAGGCGGCGCCTTTGCCTTCTCTTGTTGCCCTTTGGGAAAGATGCGTATTGACACTTCGTCTGAAATGTGGTATATTTCTATCATAAAGTTGAAAATACACCACATCAAGGAGGCATTTGTATGACATCCAAGCGCTGGCTTTACGCTCTTCCCGGCCTGCTCTGCCTACTGGGGTTGATCGGCATCTATTCCGAGGAAAAAGGCTTTTTGACCTTTTTCGCCTTTGCCATTCATTTTCAATATCTCTTCATGCCAAACGACGAGATGGTGGAGCAGAGCATGACCCTCTCGGCGGCGCGGGCGTTTTACTGTGGTATGGTGACCACGTCCATCGCTTCACTTTTTTGTTTTTTCCTGCTGGGACATCCGGGCAACAAGGCCCTTTCCATCGGCTTTGCCTGCGGCTGGTCGGCTTCGGTCGTCGTCCATTCGCTGTCGACCGCCTATTTTGCATTCAAAGAGACTTGGGGGCTTGATGATGATCAAAAATCGGATCAAAGAGTATCGGGCTAAATACAACATGAAGCAAGAGGAGCTCGCCAGCGCGGTGGGCGTGCGAAGAGAGACCATCGGCAACCTGGAAAAGGGGCGATACAATCCCTCCTTGGTGCTGGCCTGGAAGATCGCCAAGATTTTTGATGCCGCCATCGAAGATGTGTTCACCGTGGAGGAGTAAGCCGATTGCCGACGTTGCCCGACTTTGAAACGCCGCCCCGTCAATTCCCTGATTACTATATTTGCGCCCGATGGAAAAAGCTCAACAAAAAAAGCAGATGGCAAAATGCCATCTGCTTTTTAAAATCTTTTTTTCATCAAACCCGAGCGCGGCTTCCGTCGGCCGTCAGCGCGGCGCTTTGGATTTGACCAAGGGCGGACAGCGCTCTCTTTTCCCCTGTCGCCCTGTCAGGCGGCTTGCAGCCCGCCTTTTAAAAATGGCTGTCTGGCGCGCAAAACGGGCTGTTCGGCCCGGGACGCAGCACTTCCCAAACGCTTGTCTTCGCCTTTCACGCATCCCTGCACATGCCAGGTGTGCACAGCAGAGTCGTCAGCTCAACGATTTCGGCGCAGCTTGGGCGGAGAGGGCGCTCGCATCGGCTCGCGTTTTTCCTGCTGCTCGACCTCTTCCAGCTTTCCAAAGCCGTTGAAGCGCACCATGGACGCCTGCGATCCGGTCAGACGCAGCACTTCTTTGAGGCGCGAGAGCTGGTCGGGGGCATAAAACGTATAGGCCACGCCCTCCTTGCCGGCGCGCGCCGTGCGCCCGATGCGGTGCAGATAAAAGGCGTTTTCGTCGGGCACGTCGTAGTTGATGACGGCGTCCACATCGTCCACGTCAATGCCGCGCGCCGCCACGTCGGTTGCAATAAGCACCTGGAGCTTTCCCTCGCGAAAGGCCCCCATCACCTGGTTGCGCAGGCTCTGACGCATGTCGCCATGGAGACAATCGCAGTCGAGCCCCGCTTTTTGCAGCGTGTGCGTGAGGCTGTCGACCATGTGCTTGGTGTTGCAAAAGATGATGACGCGCGCATATTCACCCAGCCGGATGAGCTTCTCACAGTCGCGCGCTTTCTGGCTTCCCACGCTCTCCATGCAATACTGCGCGATCTTGGGCCTCGACTCCTCGCTGCGCTCCACTGTGATCTCCTCGGCCTCGCGCTGGTAGAGCCAGGAGATGTCGAGCACCTCCCGGCTGATGGTGGCGGAAAACAAGTCGAGCTTGCGGGTTTTGGGCGTCTTTTCAATGATCTTGCGCACGTCCTTATAAAAGCCCATGTTGAGCATTTCGTCACACTCGTCGAGCACCACGCGCTGCACCCCGTCGAGCCGAACGGTGCGGCGGTTATAGTGGTCGAGCAGGCGTCCCGGCGTTGCCACCACGATCTGCGGCCGGCGCTTGAGGGCGCTGAGCTGGCGGTCGATGGGCTGCCCCCCATACAGTGTCACCATGCGGATGTGGGGCTTGAAACGGGCGAGCGCACGCAGCTCCTGCGTGATCTGTACGGCAAGCTCTCTCGTGGGCGCCAGGATAAGCGCGCGCACGCGCTGCTCATCCGGTGCGATGCTCTCAATGATCGGAATGCCAAAAGCGCAGGTTTTTCCCGTTCCCGTGGGCGCCTTGGCGATCACCTCTTTTCCCGCCAGCAGCGGCGGCAATGCCTCGCGCTGCACCTGCGTCATGGTGATAAACCCCATTTCGGCGATCGCCTGCTTGACCTCCTGCGAAATGGGCAGCTCGTCAAACTCCGTTGTCTGGCGCGGCTGCTCGGGTTTTGGTTGTGCTGTGTTGTGTTCCATTGATCTTCCTCGTTTTTCTTTTGTTGCTCTTTTTTGATAAAAATAGTGTACCATATCAGCGGCGTTTCACGCAACCTCTGCGCAAAAAAGTCTGCGCGCAATGCAACAGGCGAAGCCGATCTGCGATCGCTTCGCCTGTTGCAGCATCCAAATCAAAGATGCAGACAGTCCGACTGTCGGAAAAACGTATTTATGAGCATTTTTGATGCGATCCTCCGCGCTTTGAGCGATGGCAATCAGCTCGCTTTACCCACAGCGCTCTTTCCTTCAAGGACAGGGGCCGGCCGTGACAAGCGCTCGGGACGCCATTGCGCACGCCGCGTTTTATCAAAACCAAAACCCTACCTCGCTGCGGCGACATGGCCAAAGGGAGCGAACCTATGTCTTTTCAAATGTGCCCGCGCCGTCTGCCCAGCCCTCGCGACGGAAAATGCAGACGAGACTGCCAATTTCCCGAAAATTGCGAAAAGACGGCCTTTGATCAAAACAGGCGCAAAAAACCAAAACGAAACAAAGGTCAACCTTTCCCGCCTTTTGAAAAGGGGCGCAATGCCAAGGTCATTGCGCCGCCTTGTTAGATGATCCTGGCACATCGCCCTTGGCGTTTGCACGCCACAGCAGGCCGACGAAACGCCGGTGTTGGCGAAGCTTTCACCGCGAGCTGCCACATTTCCAGAGCAAGCGGCCACGCTGCATCGCACTTTCAAAAGCGGATGCAACCTTGCCGTCAGAGGCTGTGGGCCGCCGACCGATCCTCCTTGTAAAAACGCCCCATACCCGAGCGGTCGAGCGCCACCATGATGGCGGGAATCAGGACAAGCTGAAGCACGATACCGGGGATGGCCGTGAGAAAAGCGCCCGACAGGAACATCTGCCAGGTGAATGCCTCGCCCGCCACGCCGGTGAGCAGCACGCGCACCACGCCCCAGACGAGCCGGCCCCCCACCATGGCGGCCAGCAGAGCGCGGTAGAGCGCGATCACACACTGCCAGCGCGAACGCGAGTAGAGATAGCCCGCAATCATCCCATAGGCCGCCAACTCAAAGGCCATGGCGACGCCGGTCGGAAAAATAGGGGGCATTCCAAACATCACATAGCGCAGCGGGGGCAAAATGAAGCCCACCACGCCGCCATACTGCCAGCCGCAGATCAAACCGCACAGTAAGACGGGCAGATGCATGGGCAACAGCATGTTTCCAATTTGAGGCACCTGACCCGTCAAAAAGGGGAGCACGAGACCAAGCGCCACAAACATGGCGGCCAATACGAGATTTCGAATTTCACGTCTCACTTTTGTCTGTTGCATTTTTGTCTTCTCCTTTAGCTTTGTGATTGTCGCAAACCTCAACGCGCACACGTCGGATTTGCCGTCAGCCTGGGGCGCAATTTCTACGGGGCCTGCACCATCTGCGATCCAACGCCCCGTTTGCCCACGCCTTTTCAGAGGCGGCGACGTTGAAAACTCCCGGCATTTTGCAACATCGGCGTGCAAAGCCATGTCTTCACCTCATGTCAGGACCGCCTGCGGCGCCCCAACGCCAACGGCACATATGGAGTGCCCTTTCCCTGGATTTACAACTTCCCTGTTCTTTTTTGCACACAGCTCTTGTTTTTTCTCTGCTTTTACTGTAACATTGAAGTTGAGTTTAAAGTCAAGCGGTTTTTCAAGAATTTTTCCAGTATTTTGTTTGACGGAGGATCTGCCATGGGCTACAGCATCAAAGAGGTCTCTGAAATCCTGAACCTTCCAACCACGACCCTGCGCTATTATGACAAGGAGGGCCTGCTCCCCTTTCTTCAGCGCATGGATTCCGGCTACCGCATTTTTTCCGACAGCGACATCGCCATGCTCCGTGTGATCGAATGTCTCAAATGCTCCGGCATGTCCATACGAGATATCCGCCAGTTCACCGACTGGCTGCAGCTCGGCGACGCATCGCTTGCGCAGCGGCACGAGATGTTTTTAGAGCGCAAGCGGGCGGTGGAGGCGCAGCTTGCAGAACTGCAACAAACGCTTGAATTGATCAATTACAAGTGCTGGTACTATGAGACCGCCATCGCCGCCGGAACCGAGAAAATTCACACACAGACGCACACAGTCGACAGCGCGCCCCGGGAGCCCTGTGAAAACCCCGCTGCAAGCGGACAAGCCGTCTAAAGCGGGTTGTTGCGACTGGTTTTTTCCGAGCTTAGCGCGGTTATCGCAGGCAGACCAGGCGCCGGGACGTCGTGCGTTTTTGCCAAATGAAAGCGCGAACGTTGTCGGTGGAGTTGTTGCCGTCAAGCCACCCTTTCAACAAGCGCCGTCCTGTGAGAAAAAAGCACAACTCAAAGATGAGTTGTGCTTTTTCTTTCTTCAACTTTTTTTGGGTGCGCAAGTTCCGACCCTCTGCGTCAAACTCAATCGTCCCAGTCGTCATCCCAGTCGTCGTCCCAGTCGTCGTCCCAGTCGTCGTCCCAGTCGTCGTCCCAGTCGTCGTCCCAGTCGTCGTCCCAGTCGTCGTCCCAATCTCTGTGGCCTTTGTCATCGTCCCAGTCGTCGTCAATGCCGGCCTTTTCCAGAAATTTCTCGGCCTTGTCGAGCGTGTCTTCCGCCTTTTCAATGTCCTTCAACAGTTTCCAGGCGCTCTGACGGCTCAGCTTGCGGCTGTCTTCCACGGCGTCCTCCAGATCGTCGGCGCGGTCTTCAAGCTGCTCCACGTTACGCATCAGGGCG
>CABRXB010000020.1 GCA_902474785.1 uncultured Eubacteriales bacterium
GACTGGACAGCCTCAATGGTTGTTCCGCCGGGCGAGCAGACGTTGTCCTTGAGCTGCCCCGGATGCAGTCCTGAGCAAAGCGCCATCTTGCCCGCCCCGAGCACGGTTTGCGCGACAAGGCGGTAGGCGTCTGCCCTGGCGACGCCGTGATACACGGCGGCGTCGGCCAGCGCCTCGATCACCATGTAGACAAACGCGGGGCCGCAGCCGGTCACGGTGCCGGCCGCGCTCATGAGCTTCGTCTCAAGTTCCTCCACGCTGCCGATGGCCTCGAAAAGAGCGCGTACGGCACGGTGCTCCTCGTCGGTCAGCGTGTGCCGCTTTTCAAAAATGCACATGCCCTCGCCCACCTGCATGGGGGTGTTGGGCATCACCGAAAGATGGCGCGCCGTGGGTGGCAAAATGCCCAAAAGTTGCTCGAAACGCCAGCCCAGGGCAATGCACACAACGGCCTTGTCCGCAAGGCGGTCTCCCAGTTCGCCCACCACCTGCTCGATGACGTTTGGCTTGACGGCAAGCACGACAAGATCTGCCTGCGCCGCCTGCTCCAGCGTCTGCGCGCGTCGCGCGCCGAAATCCTGCTCAAGCAACGCGATTTTCTGCGGATTTGGGTCATAGGCCGCCACCTGCTCTCCGTGGAGCGCACCAGCCTCGAGAAGCCCTCTTGCAATGGCATAGGCCATGTTTCCCATGCCGATAAAAGAAACCGTCATAGTCTTATCCTCCTTGTCAAACTCATGAAAACAAACGCCGCATCGATCAAATAAAATCAGTATAGCACAGGTATTGGTTTTGTGCAATCGACCGATGTTTTTTTGGAAATTTCACAAGGCTCGGCCAATTTTTTTGGTCAAATTTTTGCAATAATTTGCTTGCAAGGCGCGTCCGGCTGTGGTATGATAAACGCACGTTAACCCAGGCAAATTTGTTTTGCATGGGGGAACAGGAGTGTTTCTGTAACACACAAACAAGCTTTTTTAAGGAGGAACTGCAACGATGACCAAAAAGGTTTTGAGTCTGCTGCTGGCGCTTGCCATGGTATTTGCCCTTGCCGCCTGCCGCAGCAATGACGACCCCGCGCCCGGTGGCGGTGATGGGGAATTCAATGAAAACTGGAAGATCGGCATCATCACCGGTACCGTGTCCCAGGGCGAAGAGGAATTCCAGCAGGCCGAAAAGATGAAGGCGGAATATGGCGCCGATCGCATTGTGACCGCGACCTATCCCGACAACTTCTCCACCGAGACCGAGACCACCATCGCCCAGGTGATGAGCCTGGCCGCCGATGAGGATGTCGAGGCCATTGTGTTTGTGCAGGCCGTTCCCGGCGCTGCCGCCGCCATCGACAAGGTCCGCGAGACCCGCCCGGAGATTCTGTTCGTGTGCGGTGTGCCCGGCGAAGACCCCGGCGTCATCTCGAGCAAGGCTGACATCGTGCTCAACACCGATGAGATCGCCATGGGCACCACCATCATTGAGCAGGCCGCCAAGATGGGCGCCACGACCTTTGTGCACTATTCCTTCCCCCGCCACATGAGCTATGCAACGTTGGCCGCCCGCCGCGATCTCCTCAAGGAGACCTGCGAGCAGTATGACATTGAGTTCATCGACGAAACCGCTCCCGATCCCACCCTTGACCAGGGCGTGGCCGGCGCGCAGCAGTTCATCCTCGAGGATGTGCCGCGCAAGGTGGAGCAGTATGGCAAGGACACCGCGTTCTTCTGCACCAACTGCGGCATGCAGGAGCCTCTGATCCAGCGCGTTCTGGAAGAGGGCGCCATCTTCCCGCAGCAGTGCTGCCCCTCCCCCTATCATGCTTATCCCGGTGCCCTGGGCATCAACGTAGCCGGGCATGAGGGCGACGTTCAATACATGCTCGACCAGATTACCGAGAAGGTTGTCGAGGGCAACAACCCCGGCCGTATGTCGACCTGGGCTGTGCCGATCAACATGCTCGAGGTTGAGGCTGGCGTGCGCTATGCCGAAAAGTGGATCAAGGGCGAGACCAACGGCCGCGTGGACACCGAGGTGCTCTTCGCCATCATCAACGAGATCGCCGGCGGCGAGGGCAAGGCCGATGTTCACACCTATATCGAGAAGCAGGAAGACGGCACTGAAAAAGAGTATGAGAATTACTTCATGATTCTGTGCGACTACTACACCTTTGGCGAGGCTGCCACGGATGGCTCCGACGCGACCGACGGCGCTGACGGCGCTGACGTGACCGACGGCGCTGACGGCGTTGATGGCGCCGATGGTGCTGACGGCGCCGAGGGCGACGGTGAGCAAACTCCCGCGGCATAACGTCGTGAAGATCAAACGGTTTGGACAAATTGGCTTCTTGCCTGTGTAAAGCGATCAGGCCGGCTTGCTTCGGCAAGCCGGCTCTTCGCGTTGTGCGGCGGCTCTTTTGGGCCGACTTGTCTGAATACAATGAATTGATTTTTTAGAAGGGAGGGGCTCATCGTTTGGAGACGACATATGTTTTGAAAATGGAGAATATCTCCAAAGAGTATTCTGGAAACCGCGTGCTCAACAATGTGTCGCTCATGGTGAAGCCGGGAGAGATCCATGCGCTCATGGGGGAAAACGGCGCGGGGAAGTCGACGTTGATGAACGTGCTCTTTGGAATGCCGGTGATTCATGCAACCGGCGGCTTTGAGGGCAGCGTGGAAATCGACGGCCACCCCGCCGTGATCACCTCGCCGCAGGATGCCATGAAGTATGGCATCGGCATGGTGCATCAGGAGTTCATGTTGATTCCCGGCTTCACGGTGACCGAAAACATCAAGGTTGGAAGAGAGATCACCGCGCCCAACCTTTTCAGCCGGCTGTTTGGCAAAAGGCTTGAAACGCTCGATGAGGAGTCCATGAGACAGGACGCCAGAACAGCGCTTGACACCATTGGCCTTGGCATCGACGAATACGCCAAGGTTGCAGGCATGCCGGTGGGGTACATGCAGTTTATCGAAATCGCGCGCGAGATCGACAAGTCGGGCATTCGCCTGCTCGTGTTTGACGAGCCGACAGCGGTGTTGACCGAGAGCGAGGCCGAACGACTGATGGCCGCCATGCGCGACATAGCGGCGCGCGGCATCGCCATCATCTTCATCACCCACCGTCTCGACGAGGTCATGGCCGTGACCGACAGCGTCACCATCCTGCGCGATGGAGAGCTGGTCACGCGCCTTGAGACAAAGGACACCGATGTCTCTCAAATCGCCGAGCTCATGGTGGGCAGAAAGATGGAAGGCCAGCTTGCGGCGAGCACGGAGGTGCGCGAATTCTCCGGAACTCCGGCGCTCAGGCTGCGCGATTTTCATGTGCAGATGCCGGGCGAAGAGGTGGAAGGGGTCGATCTGTCGATCTATGAGGGTGAGATCTTTGGCATCGGCGGCCTGGCGGGACAGGGAAAACTGGGAATCCCCAACGGCATCATGGGTCTGTATGACACCAGCGGGACGGTGGAGGTCTTTGGAGAGGCGCTTAAGCTAGACAAGCTGGGAGACGCCCTTCAAAAAGGCGTCTCCTTTGTGTCGGAAGACCGGCGCGGCGTGGGGCTTTTGCTAGCAGATTCCATTCGCGACAACATCATCTTTACAGCCATGCAGATCAAAAAAGAATTTTTAAGCGCCGGCCTGTTAAATGCGCGCCAGGCCAACAGCCACGCCCAAACCATGGTAAAGCAACTCGACATTCGGTGCACCGGCATTGGACAGGCGGTGGGCAGCCTGTCGGGAGGCAACCAGCAGAAGGTCTGCCTGGCCCGCGCGCTGACCACAAATCCGCGCATTCTCATCGTCAGCGAACCCACCCGCGGCATCGACATTGGGGCCAAAAAGCTGGTCATCGACCTGTTGCGATCGTTGAATCGCGACACAGGCACCACCATTGTCATGGTGTCCAGCGAGCTTGTGGAGCTGCGCTCCATTTGCGACCGCATCGCCGTCGTCAGCGACGGCAGGGTTTCCGCCATTTTGCGGCCCGGCGACACCGATGCGTCTTTTGGCCTTGCCATGTCGGGCCTGCTGCAAAAGGAGGAGGACGACAGATGAACAACAACAAACTGATTGCGCGCATCGGATGGCCGCGCCTGATCATCGCCGTCTTTTTAGTGGTGCTCCTGGTGCTCATTCAGACGACGGGAATGGGGCTTGAGGGGCTTGTCTCGGATGCGCTGCGCCGCTTTGGACAGTATGGGGTGCTGGTGCTCGCCATGGTGCCGGGCGTGCAGTGCGGCATCGGGCTCAACTTCGGCATTTCGCTGGGCATTGTCGGCGGACTGCTCGGCGCGCTGGTCTCCATGCAGCTCGGCCCGGAATACTGGATTGCCATGGGCGTGTCAGAGTCGCTTGCGCCGCTCTTCATGCTGGTGCTCGCCCTTGTCGTCGGCGCGGCCCTGGCCTCGGCGATTGGCGTGGGCTACGGCTTTTTGCTCAACCGCGTCAAGGGCAGCGAGATGACGGTGTCGACTTACATCGGTTTTTCCATCATCGCCTTTATGAACATCGCTTGGCTGACGCTGCCCTTTACAAGAGGCGAGCTCATCTGGGCCATCGGCGGCAGCGGGCTGCGCACCACGCTGACGCTGGACAGCGCCTTTGGCGGCGTGCTCAACAACTTCTTGGCCTTCACCATTCCAGGCACCAAGATCATCATTCCAACGGGGCTTTGGCTCTTCTTCTTTGCCGCCTGTTTTCTGGTGTGGCTCTTCCTGCGCTCCAAAGTGGGCATGGCCATGTCTGCGGCGGGCAGCAACCCCTCGTTTGCCCGTGCAAACGGCATCAATGTGGACAAAATGCGCATTTTGGGAACGGCGCTCTCAACGGCCCTGGGCGCGATCGGCATCATCGTCTATGCGCAGTCGTACGGCTTTTTGCAGCTCTACAACGCGCCTTTGATGATGAGCTTTAGCTGCGTGGCCTCGGTGTTGATCGGCGGCGCCTCGATTGGGCGTGCGCGCGTCTCTCACGCCATCATTGGCACGCTGCTGTTTCAAAGCCTGATGACGCTCGGGCTGCCGGTTGCCAACAACATCATCCCGGTCGCCAATCTGTCTGAGGTCATGCGTCTGATCATCAGCAACGGTATCATCTTGTATGCGCTCACTAAAGTGGGAGGGGGGACGAGTAAATGAACCAATCTGTAGAAAAACGCAGCTTTGTCGAGGCCCTGCTTGACAACAAGGTCACGCTGTTTTTCATTGTCCTGTGTGTCGGCGCATTTTTCGCCTCGGGTCAGACGCTCTCATTTTTGCTCGGAGAACTCTTCACCCGCATCGGGCGAAACACCTTTTTGGTGCTGTCGCTGCTCATTCCGGTGCTGGCCGGCATGGGGCTCAACTTCGGAATCGTCATCGGCGCAATGGCGGCGCAGATCTCCGTCTTTGTCATGACGGTGCTGGGCTTTACCGGCATTTCGGGCCTGCTCTTTTGCGTGCTGGTCTCCACGCCGCTCTCGATCCTCTTTGGCTATGGGACGGGAAAGCTCTTCAACAAGATGAAGGGCTCCGAGATGATCGGCGGCATGGTGCTGGGCTACTGCGCCAACGGCTTTTATCAGCTTCTCTTTTTGTTCATCTTCGGCGGCGTCATTCACATCAGCAACTCCCGCCTGATGATCTCGGGCGGCGTGGGCGTGAAAAACACCATTGACTTAGCCGACACCATCAAATATGCGCTCGACGAGCTGCCGCTGCTGTACATCGTCGACCTGGCGCTTGTGCTGGTGGTGGCCGCCGCTGTGATCGCGCTGTTCTCGGCCCGCAAAAAAGGGGAGACCGCAGAGAGCAAGAAGCAGATGCTGCGCATGGCGATGACCGTGATCGCATACGGCCTCACCTTTGTGCCGCCCGTGCGCACGCTGCTGCTGACCACCCACTACACCCTGCTCATGGCGGTGGAGGTTCTGGTGACGCTTGTCATCCTCTACACGCTTGGCAGGCTGCTCTACGGCAAGCTGGTGGAAAAGAAGGCCGACCTCGACTGGAAAAAGGCGGCGCTTCGCATCGTGCTGGCCGGCGTGGTCTATGCGCTGACCTATGTGGACGCCGTTTACAAGCTGCTGCTCTCGGTCAAAATCCCGGCCTCCACCTATTGCCTGATCGGGCTGCTGTATGTCGGCAGCGACGCGCTGATGAAGACCAGGCTTGGCCAGAACATGCGCACGGTTGGCCAGAGCATGGCGGTGGCCACGGCCTCGGGCATCGACGTGAACAAGACCCGCGTGGTCGCCATCATTCTCTCCACGGTGTTGGCGGGATACGGCCAGCTCATCTCCATGCAAAATCTCGGCACCTTTCAGACCTACGGCGCCCATGACACGGTGGGACAGTTTGCCATCGCCGCGCTGCTGGTGGGCGGCGCCTCGGTGCAAAAGGCCACCAACAAACAGGCGGTGCTGGGCGTCATCCTCTTTCATACGCTCTTCATTCTGGCGCCCAACGCCGGAAAAAATCTCTTTGGAAACCCCATGATCGGCGAGTATTTCCGCGTATTCGTGGCCTACGGCGTCATTGCGCTGTCGCTTGCCATGCACGCGTGGAAAGCAAAGCCAAAGGTCAAGCTCGAGGCGTCAGCGCCCGAAGGCGGCGCGCCGGCGGCGCAGGAGCAGGCATAGGCCAACACGCTCCTTTGCACCGCGGCCGTGCGTTGACAATCGCTCTTGTATCTGCAAGAAAAGCGCAGGGCAAAAAGCCCTGCGCTTTTGATTGCGGCGCGTTTTAAAACTAGATCGCCGAAGAGGTGGAGGGGAGGCGCACACGCAGCAGTAAAAAGCCCGGACGTTGCATTGTTGCAAAGTCCGGGCTTTTGTTGGAAATGGGGAAAGAAGACGGGGAAAAGCGCCGTAAGCGCGCGGCTCTTAGGAAGGCGGGTCTGGCAATGCAGTGTCTGGCGTCGGCTCGTCCGCCTCGCCTGGCGTGTCCTGCGTCATGTCGACGAAAGGCTTTTCACCTCCGCCGGCCAGCGCAACCCCCAGAAGTACGCAGGGCGGCAGGAAAAGGCCGGGCGCTCGAATCAGTTCAATGGAGAGAAGGTAAAGAAACCGCTCGAAGCCCTCGCTTTGCATGTTTAGCAAGTCGCCGGTTATCAGAAAGCGACCGCTCAGAGCAAACAAAAACACAAGCGAGAGCGCGCCGCCTGACACAGCAAGCACAATGCGCAGCCAGCGCGGGAGCGCGACGCGGCCCTTTGCCAGCAACACAGGCAGCATCGTGCCGCTCAAGCAGCACAGAGGCCATGCCAGTGTTACCGAGAGAAAGTTGGGAAGAGGATAGTATCTCGATTCAAAATAGAGCCTGAGCTTTACGATGGCCAGCATATAGACCAGCGACACCAAAAACACAACGAGGCAAGCTCCCGCGCCGATTCGAGCGAGACGGTGAGGGTTTTTCATATGAATGCCTCCTTAGAAATTGCATGTGAGGATATTCGAGCGCGATAAACGTCGACGCTTTGTTCAATGATTGCATACAATAGAACACAGCAAAATTGCAGCGCCTCGAACCGCTGTGCTTCCATGCGGGAAGCTGCCGTCAGTTCGACGTCGCGGGCGGCGTGGGTTTTGACGCCGGATCTTCCGATGCGCTGTCTGTTGCGGACTGCTGCGAGAAATCGGGTCCCTTTTTGTCCACACTCACCAGTGCCGCCCCCAACAAAACGCAGGGCGGAAAGATGAGAGCGGGCGTTGCGATGAGCAGGCCATAGAGTGAATAGAGATGGCGCGCCGCGCCTTCAAGCGAGGGCAGGTTGACGACAAAAACTGCAAGCATGGTGAAGACAAACAGGGAAAAACACGCGCCGCCCACGACGCCAAGCGTGAGACGCAGGGCGCGCGGCAGCGCAATGCGGCCCTTTGCCAACAGGACGATCAGCATGCCCCCGCTCAAATAGCACACAGGCCATGCCACTGTCGTGGAGAGATAGAGGGGGAGCGGATTGTATGCGCCGACATAATAGCCCTTCAACCTGGCCATGACGAGATGTAGGACAAGGAAAGCGCAAAGATCAGCGCGCATCCGCCTGTCAGAAAAGATAAGCGGGAGCGTTTCATGAGAGTTCACCTGCCAATTCGTAAAAATTTCAAAGGGCAGTGACAAAACCATCAGGGTGTTCGCCATGGGAACGACGTCGCAGTTGTGCTGCCAGAGACTCATCGATAAAATTCTCACAAAAAAGCCGAAGGGGTGGCATGCGGTCCTCTGTTCAACCGGTTGTGGAAAATATCTTTTAAAACTATAAGTATCGTACCATGAGCGTGCGCGAGAAGTCAATTCATTTACGCAAAATTCGACAAAACAAAAAATAAAACGGAAAACCATCCAAACAGGACAACTGCGAGCCTCCTCCGCCCCGGCATCTGAAGAAAGGTCTCTTGGTCGAATGTTACGAAAAATTGACCGCGTTTTGGGATTCGATTGGTCGGGTTTTGACAATTGACTTTCACTCCCGGCGGTCGTATAATGACACACAAGGCCGGAGCAGAGGCTTTCGGCCGCGCATCAGACAACACGAGAGAGAGGAGCCAAAACCATGACCTGCACCATGACCAAAAATTGCATGCCCGCCACCGCAGACCGCGCTTCGGCTCTGCGCGCTTGTGCTGCTCTGAATACTGCGTACTTTACCTTCGTCCGCTTTTTTGCGGGCGCTTTTTATTTTGCCTATTATTACTTTACCACCGACAATTTCACCCATCGAACCCGACCGGAACGCTGATTGATCGACATCAAAGCGGCTCTCGTCTGTTCGACGGGGGCCGCTTTTTTGTATGCGAATCCTCCCGGCCAGAGGGTTCGCCCCGGCCACTTTGACGCGGCGGCCACCGCGTGCAAAGGGCCATGAAAACAAACGATACGGGAAAAAGGAGACTTCATCTCATGAAAAAGCTGCTGTCAATCCTGCTGGCGCTCACCCTTCTCTTCGCGCTGGCCGCGTGCAACAACACCGACAATGGAACTGGCGACGACGAAAACAATGAAAACCTTGACAATGTAAATGACGGCGATACGACGACCACCTATCGCATCGGCGTGATCCAGTTGACTTCGCACCCGGCGCTCGACGCGGCGCGTGAGGGCTTTGTCGCGGGGCTCGACGCGGCCGGCATCGACTATACCATCGACGTGCAAAACGCCGGCGGCGAGCAGTCCAACTGCCCCACGCTTGCCACCAAGCTGGTCAACGACAAGGTCGATCTGATCCTGGCCATCGCCACCCCCGCGGCGCAGGCCGCAGCGCAGGCCACCGACACCATCCCCGTTTTGGTCACGGCTGTGACCGATCCCGCCTATGCCGGCCTTGTGGCCAGCAATGAGGCCCCCGGCGGCAATGTGTCGGGCACGTCCGACATGAACCCCGTGGAGGATCAGCTCGAGCTGATGCTCAAGCTGGCGCCCGAGACCAAGACGGTCGGCATCCTCTACAACGCCGGCGAGGACAACTCCATCCTGCAGGCCGACCTTGCAGAAGAGGTGCTTACCGCCAAGAACATCGCCGTGGAGCGTTTCACCGCCTCTGAGACCAGCCAGGTGCAGTCTGTGGCGCAGTCCATGGTCGGCAAGGTCGACGCCGTTTACATCCCCACCGACAACCTCATGGCCGACACCATGGCCACCATCAGCATGGTGCTCACGCCCGCCGGCATCCCCACCGTCTGCGGTGAGGGCAACATGGTCACAAGCGGCGGTCTGGCCACCTACGGATTCAGCTATGAGGCGCTGGGCCGCCAGACGGCGGAGCAGGCCGTGTCCATTCTCAGAGACGGCGCCGAGGTGGGAACCATCCCGATCGGCTTCTACAACGGCGAGCTCGAGCTCATTGTCAACGAGGACATTGCAGCCGAACTGGGCATTGAAATCCCCGCTGATCTTGCGGAGTAAGACGAAAACAAATTTCAGTGTGAATACGCTCAAAAAGCCGGAGGCGCGTCTAGGGCGCGCCCCGGCTCAACGGGCGCTCAAGGCGCTTTCTGCGAAGCGCAGGACATCTGACATCCCCCTGGCAAATGCTGCGCATGTCTTTGATCCCTTTTGCAGCAATTTCTGAAACAGACAAAGGAGCCGTTCCTCATGAGTCAATTGCTGGAATCTTTTCTTGGCGCCTGCCCCGGCGCAATTTCACAGGGCATACTGTGGGGCATTATGGCGCTGGGTGTCGCCCTCACCTATCGAATTCTCGACTACGCCGATCTGACGGTGGACAGCAGCCTGTGCACCGGAGCCGCAGTCAATGCGGTTTTGCTGCTGCGGGGCATCCACCCGGCGATTGCGTTGCTGGCGGCGACGGTTGTGGGAATGGCTGCGGGGCTTTTGACCGGCCTGCTGCACACGCTGTTTGACATCCCGCCGATCTTGTCGGGCATCCTGTCGCAGTTGGCCCTCTATTCCATCAACATGCGCATCCTGGGACGCTCCAACGT
>CABRXB010000021.1 GCA_902474785.1 uncultured Eubacteriales bacterium
GATCTCGACGCCCGCCATTGTCGCGGCGCTGACGGCCTTCAACAACAGCGTGGTCTTTGCCGCGCCCTCTCCCTCGCAGCGCGGCGCGCTGGCCGCCTTGCGCCACCGCGACGAGGTGGTGCCCGCCGTGGTCGAGGAATACCGCCGCCGCGTGACCTATGCAGCGCAGCGCATCAACGCCATGCCCGGCATGCGCGTGCTCGAGCCGCAGGGGACGTTTTACCTCTTCCCCTGCGTCAAGCCCTCGGGCCTGACCTCGGCGCAGGCCACCGAACGTCTGGCCCAGGCTGGGGTTCTGGTCGTGCCCGGCCCTGCCTATGGCGGGGAGGCTGGTGAAGGGTATCTGCGCATCTCCTGCACGGTGCCCATGGAGCAGCTCAAAGAGGCTTTCGACCGCATTGAGGCCATCCCTGAGTTTGGCGGGCAGCGATAACCGGTCTGTTTCGGAAGCGATCCCGCGGACGCGGTGAAAAAGAAAATAGCAGCACAGTCTTTCGACCATGCTGCCAACTGTTGTTTTTCAAGGGGTGCAGCCACTGGCTGCACCCTTTTTGTTTTGACGAGAGGCGGCGTCCCTGACCGGGAACCGCCGTTTTTTGGGGCCTTGCGAAATCTTGGAAGCCGCTGTCCTTGATGGGCGGTCTGTCTTGAATGGGCCGGCTTCCCCTGGGCGGGCTGGTTTGCTTTGGATGGATGCTGCCGCCTTGGATGAGCTCGGCGCCCTTGGATGAGCTGGCTTGCTTTGATAGAACTCGGTTGCCCTGAATGATTACCTGACCTGGGGGCGTCTTGCTCCTGGATTGGCATTGATGCCCTCTGATGGATGCTGCCCTTGGATGAACTGTCGCCCTTGACGGGTGCTGTCGCCTTTGATGGGCGTTGTCTGCCCTTGAATAGCCGCCCGCCCTGAAAGGGCTTCCCTCGGAAGAGCGTGCCTACTTGAATGAACTGGCTTGCCTTGGAAAGCTCGCCTGCCTGAATGACTGGCTTGCCTTGGACGGGCCTCGCCATCATCGAACGGGCCGCCTGTCCCTGGGAGGGCATCGCCTCCCGTGGATTGGCATCGCTGCTCCTGATGGGCGCTGCCTTGGGGCGTTGTCTGCCCTTGAATAGCCGTCCGCCCTGAAAGGGCTTGCCTTGGAAGAGCATCGTCTTCCCTGAATGAACCGGCTTGCCTTGGACGGGTACCGCCCTCATCGAACGGGCCCCTGTCCCCGGGAGGGCATCGCCTCCCGTGGATTGGCATCGCTGCTGCTGATGGGCGCTGCCTTGGGGCGTTGTCCGCCCTTGGATGGCCGCCCGCCCTGAAAGGGCTTCCCTCGGAAGAGCCCGCCTACCTGAATGAACTGGCTACCTTGGACGGGCCTCGCCTCATCGAACGGGCCGCCTGTCCCCGGGAAGGCACCGCCTTCTTTGAATAGGCTCACCGCCCCTGATGGGCGCTGCCGGCCTTGGGGTGTTGTCTGCCCTTGATGGCCCCGCCCTTAGTGGGCATCTCGCCTTCGGCGCGCTGGCCTCTGCTTTTCAGACGTTTTAAATGACCTTCTTCATCACCAGCACCAGCAGAATGCAGGTGATCAACACCAAAAGGGAGACCAGCATCACGCCTATGGTCACGCGGCGGCTCTCCTGCGCATGCACCTGGCCTTCCGGCACAAGCCCCGACGCGCGCAGCGCCGACACCACCGGCTTGTAGATGAGCATGGTAAAGGCTGCGTTGAGCCCGCCCTTGAGCAGATTGAAGGGCAAAAAGACGGGGAGCAGCAGGTCGACCACCGCCTCACGGGGATACCCCATGTAGATGGGTGTCAGGAAATAGTTCCAAAGCAGCATCACGCCGGTCATGACCAGAACACCTGTCACAAGGCCGATCACGGCGCCGCGCAGAGTGCGGTTTTTGCTGTAGATATAGGCGGCGGTGCAGGCGAAGGCGGCCGAGGAGATCAGGTTCATCACACAGCCGATGTAGCTGGTATCGCTGATGGGCAGCTCGATCACGGCGACCACCGCCGAGATGACAAAGGCCGACACAGGGCCGTACAGGAACCCGCCGATGGCGATGAAGATGTCCTTGGGGTCGTACTTGAGAAACAGCGTCACCGGGATGCGCCCCACCAGCATCATGAGGTAGGCCAGCGCGCACAGCATGGCCATGGAAGTGAGTTTTTTGGTTCTTTGCCTGGATTCAGTCATACAAGAGGACTTCCTTTCCTAAAAAAATACACCTGCCAAAAGCGTATGCCTTTGGCAGGTGCGTGTCTGTGAAAATCATGCGAAAACAGCGCGTTTTTGCCGCGCGGCAAAAACGCCATGCTCCACATGCCTTTTCCCATCCAGACTCTACTGTCGGTTCCGGAATTGCACCGGATCCTGCGCCCTTTTTACAAAGGCCGCTCGCGGACTGTCACCGCCGGTCGGGACTTTCACCCGGCCCCAAAGGCATTCTTTTCGACCCTATTTTAACGCGCCGCAGCCTCGTTGTCAAGCAGCAGCGGATCAATATAATTTTTGAAGAGATGGCGCGCCATCACAATGCTCACGCCCGTAGAGACAACATTGGAGATGGGGAAGGCATACCAGACATAGTCAATGCCCAAAAAGGAGAGCGCCCACGCGCAGGGCAGCACGATGACAATCTGGCGCAAAAGCGAGATGTAAAGGCTGTAAGTGCCCTTGCCCACCGCCTGAAACACCGTGGACAAGATGATGCCCACCGCAGCCAGGCAAAAGCACAAGCTGATGCTTCGAAGCGCCGGTACGCCGATCTCCATGAGCTCGGGCGTCGGCGAGAAGATGCCAAGAAGCTGCCTTGGAAAGACCCAGAACAAAACGGTGCCCACCGCCATGATCGACACGCCGATGAGCAGCCCGTAGCGCAGCGTCTGCATCATGCGGTCGCGGTTTTTCGCGCCGAAGTTGTAGCCCGTGAGTGGCAGCACGCCGTGGGTGAGGCCAAAGAGCGGCATGAAAAGAAAGTTCTCAAGCTTGTTGTAGGTGCCAATGACCCACACTGCGCCGTCCGACAGGCCCATGAGAATGCGGTTGAAGCCCATGGCCGTGATGCTGCCGATCGACTGCATCAAAATGGAGGGCAGGCCCACGGCGTAGATGTCCTTGACAACGCGGCCGTTCCAGCGAAACTTTCGAAAGGAGACGGTCACGGCATTTTTCCCTTTCAAGAGCAGGAAAAGTCCCACGACCGCCGCCAGCGTCTGTCCGATGACCGTGGCCACCGCCGCGCCCTTCACTCCCATTTCGGGGGCGCCCAGCAGTCCGAAAATCAGGATGGGGTCCAAGATGATGTTGGTGATGGCGCCGATGAGCTGCAACGTCATGGAGGTCACCATGTTGCCGGTGGCCTGAAAGGTTTTTTCCACACTGATCTCCACAAAAAGGCCGATGGAGAAGATCGTTACAATCGAAAGATAGTCGACGCCGTAGTTGAAAATGCGCTCGGAGGGGGAAAACAGATGGAAAAACGCCTTTGTACACAGCAGGCCAAAGAGCGCGCAGGCCGCCCACGAGAGCAGCGACAGCACAAGCCCATGTGTGGCCGCGGCGTCGGCGTCCTCCTGGTTTTTCTGCCCCAGGCGGCGTGAGATCATCGAGCTGACGCCCACACAGGTGCCCACCGAAAGCGAGATCATCAAAATCTGCACGGGGGAGGCCAGCGAGACCGCCGTCATCGCGTCGGGGTGGATGCGCGCGACATAGATGCCGTCGACAATGTTGTAGAGCGCCTGAACCAGCATGGAGGCCATGCTGGGCAGCGCCATGGCGAGCAACAGGCCGAAAATCGGCTTGACGCCCATCTTGTTTTCCACGGTCCCAGTGGAATTGCTCATAAAATGCACCTCCTGAAACTGAATGTCCAAAGCGACAGCGCCGACGGTTCGTTCCCTGCCGGCAATATGCCCGCCGGCCGCCTTGTCCGCCGCAGGCCGGATCTTCTTTGCCGCTTTTTTGACATACAAAAAAGAACGCCTTGCCGACCGCAGTTTTGATACGCAAAAGCCGGCTCAAATTGCCGGTAGTTTCATAGCGTATACCCCGGAGCAAGTGTTCTTCGAATTGGTGGGAGGTCTACTCCCGTGATGGTTATTGTAACACCCTTAAAATTTTTTGTCAACCATAAATCACCGTCATCTTTCACGGAAATTTTCTGCGCTGCGCCCTCCCTTTTTGTCAGAGCCGCTGTAAGGGCTGCAAGGGCCCTTTGCATCGTTTGCCAAAGCTGCAGAAAACCCCGCGCACGGCGGCGTATGCGTAAGGCCCACTATTGGGCTTCGGCTTGCCGCGCCCCGCCTGCCGGCCGCGTCTTGAGGCGCGGCGAGCCCGCCCCATAAAAAGCCCGGAGAGGAAGAAACGCCTGCGCCTTTGAAAAAGGCGCTTGGATTGACTGCATAAAAAGGGCGGGTAAGCGCCGGTCGGCGCGGCAGGCGGGGCGGCGCAGGCTGCGGCTGTGGTCGCGACACGGGGGATCGGGGCAGCAATCCGCCGCGGGACAGCCGCACGCCGCATGCGGTACAAGACGACAAGGGGCATACCAGATCGGTAGCCCTCGGCGGAGAGAGAGTGCAGCACAACAGGTCAAAGACGAGGCCCAGGACAGCGGCGGCCGCTTTTTAGCAGGCAAATTTGCAGCGTTTTAACCCGGAGAGGCAGGTCCGCCCCCGGATAAGCGCGCACGGTGAAGATGGATGCGGCCGCTTTCCCTGACGCGCAAGCCGGGCTTTTCCCCGCACGCAACTGCGGGCGCGCTCCTGTAGACAACACGCTGCGGGTTGCCGCATCTGCGGGAAACCGCCGGCCCCGACATGGCGCGCACGGCGGGATTTGCGGCGTTTTCCCCCGCCGCATTTAAGCCGGAACGGGCGGCCGACCGCGCTGATCCAAGCCACGCAATCTCCGCGCAAAGCCGACCATCAGCCTTGCTCCCGCGGGTGTCGGCTCCCTCAAAACAGGCTGCTCCACAAAAGAGTGCGTTGCAGGCCCTCTTACCCGTTGCGGTGTTTTCACGTCAGGACGAAACACGACGGCTTGATGTGCGGGCTTGCGCCGCATCAAGCCCGGCTCAAACCATTGCGTATGCTTTGGGAAACCGCGTGAAAGCGCAGCGGTTTCCGACCGGAAGGCCGGCTCAACCCGGCTTTGCCTGCACCAAGGCGAGCTTTCCTCCGATTGCAAACAAGCCTGCCTGCCGACGCCGTGCGGGTCGGGCCATGTGGCCCAAAACATCGTCCTTTGCCTGTTGACACATCCCCTCTTGACAGCGGGACTGCGCCATGCTACTATTATGTCACGCGATATATCGTGATGCATAATATTGAGGTGGACTTTTCCGGCTCGTCGTTGCCGCCCACGCAGAGAGGAGGGCTTTCATGCCACAGGCGCAACCCATGACCGAGGCGATGTATTACATTCTTCTCAGTCTGTTGAAGCCCGGCCACGGCTACGGCATGATCGCCCGCATTCGAGAGCTGTCAGGCGGGCGCATTGAAATGGGGCCCGGCACGCTGTACGGCGTTTTGACCCGTATGAAGAAAGAGGGCCTGATCGTGCTGACGTCTCAGGACGAGCGGCGCAAGACCTATGCCATCACGCAGGCGGGCCATGACGCCCTGCGCGCCGAATACCGGCGTCTGAAGCACATGGTGGAGGACGGAAGCACACTGGAGGAGCTGCAATGAGACGATATGTGATTCACCCGGGGGACTACGCCATCGGGGAAAACGAAAAGCTGTATGGCGACATGGCAAAAAAGGGGTGGAAGCTGCGGCGCAGGGGCGTCTACCTGAGCTCCTTTGAACGCTGCCAACCGCAGGAGCTGCGCTACCGCATCGAGCTCTCCTCCCCCGATCTCTTTGACGACGATCTGGAGCTGCCCGACGAGCAGCGCGCCCTGTATGAAGAAAGCGGCTGGCAGTTTGTCTCGCGGTCGGGGCTTGTCAACATCTTCTGCGCGCCGGCGGGCGACGACGCGCCCGAGTTTTACAGCGATCCGCGCCACCAGGCGGCCACGCTGAAGGCGCTGCGGCGCAGCTATCTGCACAGTTGGATTCCCCCGCTTCTCTTGCTCGGGCTTCAGCTGCTCTTTGCCGCGGGCATGGCAAACGACAGCGTGAGCCTTGCGCTGCGCCGCTGGCGCAGCGAGCTGCAACTGGCGGCTGTGCGCGACACCGCCTTTGTGTTGATGGTCGGCCTGCTCCTGCTCTGGGGGGTCTACGCCCTGCTCCACGGCCTGTTGTGCAGCTCGCTGCTCTATCACCGCCTAAAGCGCGGACTGCCGCTCGACCATGAACCCAAAAAGCGCCGCCTGCTCCACCGCGCCGTAAACGGCGCGCTGCTGCTGTGCTGCGCGACATGCTGCCTGCTGGCGCTGTTCCAGTGGCAGGGGACGCAGCGCACGCCTCTGCCCGATGCGACGCGCGACCCCTATCTGCTGCTGTTTGATCTGGGCTACGAGGGCGAGCGATCCTTTCTGCTGCACGCGTCAAACGGCAACGACGTTGTCGCCACCCGCTCGCTGGCGGCACAGGTCTGGGACGCGCGCGAAAGCATGGATTGCGGCGACGACTACGTCTGGATTTACCAGGATGTCTACCTTTTGCAAAACGAGCGGCAGGCCAAAGCCATCGTGCCCGCGCTCATGACCTGCGCCACCTTTGCCGACGGCCCGCAGAGCTTCACGCCGGTCTCGGCGCCGGGGCTCGACCTGGCCTATGAGAGCGGGTTTGACTACATCGCGGTCAAGGGCAACTGTGTGAGTTACATCACCTTTTCCAGCGGGAACGACGTCGACCTGCTGGCCGCCCTCTCCGCCAAGTGGAACGCGACTGCGCCCTGAGGCGTCGCCGCGCAAGCGAGCGGAAGCGCCGGGCAGCCGCATTTCGTCTCTTTCACGGAAATCTCCCCAGAGGCGGCAGAGAGCCGCAGGGCGGCGCCTGGCGCATTGCAGCACCGGCCGCTTACGGGAAAATCCATAAAATCCATGCAGTGCGCTTCGTTCAAAGTTTGGTGGGTGCGCTTGCCGCCGCTTGTCGCCCATTCGGGCCTGGCATCCAGCCGTGTTTCAAGCTGGGCTTGAATATGACGTTGAGAAAGAGCACGCACTGCCCAAAAACTCGACGCAAAGGCTGGGCACGGGCGTCTGCGTTCGCGGCGCTGCCCGTCACAGGGCAGCGCAGATGCGGTTCTGTCCGGCAGAGGACAAGCGCCGCAGGTCTCCCGGGAAATAACCGCAACTGTTTTCTAAAAGCCGGTCAAAATCCATTTCCTCCCAATTCCATCCCGGGCGCAGAGAGCGCGGTGGGTTTGACTGTTTGAATGCAAGGGGCGCGCTGCAAAAGCGCCCGCTCTTCTTTTGAAAACAGCCTCTGCCTTTGGTATAACGTTTATAACCCAATGCCATCACAACAGCAAAAGAAGCCCGCGCAGGGGAAGACCTCCCCTGCGCGGGCTCTTTTTCCATCAACAAAATTAAGGCGCGCTCCAAACGGGCGGCAACTTTTCCTGCCGCGCGTGCCGGCAGGTATCAGGCAGGTTGGCCGCTGAGAACCCGGCTTGCAACCAAAGCGTCCGTCAGAACGCCCTTTTCCCCTTTTGATCTTTCAAAGGGCCTTATGCCCCGCGTTCATAAACGCTGTGATCTGAAAGCTGCTTGTCCTTTTGTCTTCACAAGGCGTTGTGTGCGGCTTTTCACGCGACCATTTCCAAATTTCTTCGGGCAACTGCTTTTGCAGCCATGCCCCCCTGCATTTCAGGCGGTCGGTAGGGCCTGTTTTCGCTGCGCTTTCCGGGCTGCACGCTTCAGCCGAGGTAGGCACGGTAGGCGGAGGGGACGGCGTAGCCCTCCCCTCTCTGCGCGTCGCTCGTCCAGTGCCAGTCGCCCTGCAGCCCGTCGCGCTGCGCAAGCTCCACGCGCCAGCCTGTCATGTGCCACTCCACATGGGTAAACACATGCTTTGCCTTTGGCAGCGCCGCCATGTCAAGCACGCTCCCGCCCAGGTCTCGCACCACTTCGCGCACCTGCCGCTCCGACAGATGGCCCTGCATTGCAAGCGGCTCCCACAGCCCCGCCAGAAGCCCTTTTTCCGGCCGCTGCCGCAGCGCCACACCGTCGCCGCAGCACAGCAGCACCACGGTTTTGCGCTCGATGCGGCGGGCCTTCTTCTCCTTTTTCACGGGCAGCGCCTCCTGCCGTCCCTCGCGCGCGGCGGCGCACAGGGATAATGCAGGACAGCTCTCGCAAAGCGGCCTGCCGTTTGGCAGGCACACGGTGGCCCCAAGCTCCATGAGCGCCTGCGTGAAATCGCCCGCACGGTCTTTTGGCATCAGGCCCTCGACCATGCCCGCCACCTCTTTTTTGACGGCGGGCGAGGCGACGTCCTCCTCCATACAAAGCAGGCGGGAGAAGACGCGCAGCACGTTGCCGTCCACCGCAGCGGCCGGCAGGCCAAAGGCGATGGAGGCCACCGCCCCTGCCGTGTAGTCGCCAATGCCGGGCAGCTCACGCAGCGCCTTCACGTCGGCGGGCAGCCGCCCGCCGTGGCGCTGCACAACGAGCTGGGCCGCCCTTTGCAGGTTGCGCGCCCTGCTGTAGTACCCAAGGCCCTGCCACAGCTTCATGAGCTGCGCTTCAGGGGCGTTTGCAAGCGCCTCAAAGTCGGGCAGCGCCGCCACAAAGCGCTCGAAATAGGGCAGCGCCGCCTCCACCCTCGTCTGTTGCAGCATGAGTTCGCTGACAAGCACCTTATAGGGCGTCGGGTCGGCCCGCCACGGCAGGCTGCGCGCATGCCGCTCATACCACGGCAGCAGCAAATCAGGCAGGGTCTTCAGGGCGCTGTGCTCACGCATGGGGCGCGTCCCCCTGGCCCGACTGCGCGTCGGGCTCGTCTGTCGTCTGCTGCGCGGGGTCGGCGTAGGTCACATCGCTGCCCGGCTTTACCACGCAAATCCACATGCGCCCCCTGTTGACTGTGAGCGGTTTGCCGGCCTCATCGGTGAACACAAAAAAGTCGGTGTCGCTCTTTTTGCTCCAATGGATGGCGCAGCCCGCCCCCTGCGAGAAATAAAGGCCCTCGCCGCTGCCGGTGGTGGTCACCTCGATGTGCCCGGCCTCGTCGCCCACCGCCTTGTGCAAGGCGAAGAGCACAAAGAGGTTGTCCGCCTCGATCTGCTCGCCCGTCGTGTCGTCGACATGGGGCGCGCCGTATTGACTGCGCACATAGCAGCCCTTGTCCGCATCATAGACAAATTCGGGCTTGATGTATTTGGAAAAGGGCACGGTGACAATCGTCCCCGGCAGCGCGCCGGGAGCCGCCGGCTCCTCTTGCTCGTCGCGAAAGGTGAAAAAGGCCTCTTTGCTCTCGAGCTCTGTGCGGCGGTCGAGCTTTTTGATGGCGGCCTTGACCTTTTCCCCGCTGGTGAAGACGCTGTGCTCATAGCCCGCGCTCTTGATGCGGTCTTTGTCTCTCCAATAGATCAGGTTGTGGATGTCGCCTTCCATGCCGTTCATGGTGTCGAGCTTGTTTTGCTTGATGTAGATGTAAGCGGCGTCGCTGCCGCCATAGTGCAGAATGATGGGGTCGAGCGGGCGCGCCAGCTTGAAATAGTAGTCGCGCGCCGAGCGCACCGAGCCGATCTCGGGGATGTCCTCATAGTCGTAAAAGACCGCGATGATGCGGTTGATCTCTCCCTCGGCCAAGACCTCGATCGCCCCGTCGTAGTTTGACAGGCCGCGCGGCGGCGTGGCCTGCTTGAGATTGTTGATCATGACGGCGATGGGCCGCTGCAGGGTATAGGAGGGGTCTTCACGCAGACCCGTGAGGGGGTTGATCTCGCCCTTGAGAGCGGGCTCGTTTTGCCCGTCGCCGGGCAGCTTGTCCGGTTCAACGGGGGCCAGCGTTTCGGTGTCGTCGCCGCCGCAGGCGGCCAAACAGAGAAGCAGCAGCAGCGTCAGCAGCAGCGCCGCGCCGCGCAGATGGGACTTTTGCATGGGATACCCGCTCCTTTTCATCATTTCAATCATCCATGGATCGGCAGCGCAACGTCCGGCCGTCCAGCTTTTGCATGAGGTCAGCTTTTCCATTGTAGCGCAAAAGGCAGCAAAGAGCAAGAAAAAGACGCTGGCCCCGCACGGCGCGCCGAGTTGACCGGCTGGGATGTGGCGCGGCGTTCTGGCGGGGCCGGGCCGGAAAAGGCGA
>CABRXB010000022.1 GCA_902474785.1 uncultured Eubacteriales bacterium
CAAGCCTAGCGCCCAGCGCCGCAATGTCCTGCTCATCGTGGGTGATGACAAGCACCGTCTTGCCATGGGCGCTTGCAAGCACCTCTCTTCTTGCAAGCGCGCGGGTGTCCTCGTCGAGCCCCTTGAAGGGCTCGTCGAGCGCCAGCCAGTCGCTTTGCGCGAGCAGCGCGCGCGCCAGCGCCACGCGCCGTCGCATCCCACCGCTCAAATCACACACCGGCTTTGTGTGATGTTGCCGTTCCAGCCCCATGCGTTCGAGCATGAGGCCCGCATCGTCGGTGCCGACGTCCGGCGTGCAGACCAGCAAAATGTTGGCGATGGCGCTCAGGCGTTCGCACAGGCGATCCTCCTGAAATACGGCGGCTGCGCGCTTTCGCTCGAGACCGCTCACCGTTCCGGCGTCGGCCTTTTGCAGACCGAGCAGAATGGACAGCAGCGTTGTTTTTCCGCAGCCCGACGGCCCGGTGATGCAGGTGATGCACCCCTGTTTTATGGTGAGCGTCACATCGCGCAGCGCGACCACCTCTCCAAACGCCTTGGAAAGCCCCTTGATCTCGATGCTCATGGTCTCACCGTCCTCTCCAGGCGGCGCTGGAATGCGCGCAGCAGGGCCAGCACCAGCTTTTCAAAGGCGACGCTCACCAAAATGATGACCACCGTCCAGGCGAAGAGCTCCCCCGTGAGCAGGAAGACCTTGGCCTCATACAGGCGTTCGCCGATGGAGCCGGCGGGCAGGCCGATGACCTCGGCCGCGATGCCCGATTTCCAGCACAGGCCCAGCGACACGGAGGCCGCCGAAATGAGGTGCGGCATGACGTCGGGCAAATAGATGTAGAGCAGGCGTCGGCGGCGCGACACATGAAAGACGCGCGCCATCTCGAGCAGGTCGGGGTCGACCCGCAAGATCCCCTGCAGGCAGTTGATGTAGACGATGGGCAGCACCATCAAAAACGAGATAAAGACGGACAGATTTTTCGATGGAATCCACACCAGCGCCAAAATGATAAAGGAGGCCACCGGCGTCGCCTTGATGGTGGCGGTCAGCGGCGTGAGCAAAATGCGCACGGCGGGGCTCCATGCGGCGGCGACGGACAGCAGCACGCCCACGGCCCAGGCCAGCGCAAAGCCGCCGACAATGCGCACAAAGGAAAAGCCCACAGCCCGCCAGAAGGCGGGCTGGGCCACAAGCTTCCAAAGGGTGGCAAGCACGGTGAGCGGGGAGACCAGCAGGATCTCAATGCCCACCCATACGCTGGCCGCCTGCCACAGCAGCAGCCAGAAGGCCGCTGCGACAAAGGGCAAAAGCGCCTCTTTTTTGGGGCGCTTATTTCTTGTAGTAGAAGGCCTCATCGGGCAACGCTCCTCCCACCGAGTCGGGGTTTTGTCCATACAGCACGCCAAGGTACCCGGCCACCTTGTCTTGCATCTCATCCCCGTCGATATAGACGATATTGCAAAGGGGGATGGCCTTTTTTGCAACCTCTTCGGGGGCGATTTCCAGGGCGGCAATGAGCTTTGCCGCCTCTTCGGTGTTGGCGTTGACGAATTCCACCGAGGCTCTGTACTCCTCTAAGAATTCATCAAAGGCCGCCTTGTGCTCTTCGAGAAAGGCGTTGCGCACCAAGATCACGCCTGTCACCAGCGCGCTCTTCGAGGGGTGTTCAAGCGTCTCCTCCCACTCCTGCGTCAGATCGAGGGCGACGCGCAGCGCGTCGTTGCTCTCCTGCGCCGTGATTACAAAGGGCTGCGGCAACACGGCGATGGAGGCGACATTCTGGGCCATGAGCGCCGTCACCTCCGCGGCCTCCGAACGGTATTCCACCGTGAGGTCGCTGTTCGGGTCAAGCCCGTTTGCAGCAAGGATATAGTTGAAGACATATTCGGGCGTCATGCCCTTGCCGGTGGCGTAGACCGTCTTTCCGGCGAGATCCTTCACCGACTCGATGCTCTCCCCCGTTTCCACCACATAGAGCACGCCCAGCGTGTTGATGGCGGCCACCTTGACCTGTCCTTCGAGCCTCTGGTAGAGAGCGGCGGCCACGTTGCAGGAGATGGCCGCCACGTCGATCTCGCCCTTGGAGAGCAGCGCCACGATCTCGTCGGCTGTGCCTGTCATGGTAAAAGAGTAGTCGTGCTTTGCCTCCCCCTTGTCCGCATTGTCCATGAGCTTGACCATGCCCATTGTGGTTGGCCCTCTCATGGAGGCGATGCGAACGGCGGTGCGCTGTGTCGGAGAATCGCCCTGCCCTTCGTCTGTGGTGCATCCCGCGAGCGGCGAGAGCAAAAGCAGCAGAAAAAGGAGGCTTTTCTTGAAGCTTAGTCCATTCATAACCTGCGCTTCCTTTCCTTTTGGTTTTTCAGCTTGCCCCATTTGGAGCGAGAATAAAATATCTAAATATCTCTATGGTAAACGACTTACACGCCGCAATTTCAGTCTTTCGCTCAAGCATTGTCAGTATAGCAAAGTTTTCCTTTCTTGAAAAGAGCTGCGTTTTGCCACATTCCTTTGACAAGCCGCCCCCTGTCTCGCTATACTGGAGAAAATGATCTGTAGGAGGGCTTTTTCATGTCAAACATCTCTGGAGTTCACCACATCTCTCTCAAGCCAAAAGATACGGCCGAGTTTGAAAAGGTCTTGCACTTTTACTGTGATCTGCTCGGGCTCAAGGTCGAAGCGCGCTGGACCAAGCCCGACGGAACCCAGCTCGCCATGATCGACGCCGGCAACTGCCGCATTGAAATCGTGGGCAACGGCCAGTGGGACAAAAACGACCGTGGCAGCCTCGATCATCTGGCCTTTGCAACAGACGCTGTGGACGAGCTGCTCGCGCTGGCGCAGGCAAACGGTTATGAGATCACCACCCCCGCAACCGACGCCAGCCTTGGCACCACGCCGCCCACCCCCATTCGCATTGGCTTTTGCCGGGGGCCGCTCGGCGAGCTCGTGGAATTTTTCTGCGTGAAATAAGGCGCTTTTGTTCCATGCCGCCTAAGCTGCAAAGGGGATGCCTTCGTCTAAGGGCGACCGCCTGGAGATCTTTTGCGGCTCTTTTACGAGCCGCATCTTCCTTTGTAAGACGGTTGCGCCGGGCAAATGGGTGTTTGACAAGCGCTTTGACCCTCGTTTCGACGGGCCATTTTGCCGTTTGTTTGTTCTGTGGGACTTGTCGGCATTGTCTCAGGTCGTCGTCCTGCTTTGCCGGCAGTATTTAAGCACATTTGCTCTGTTCGTCATGGTGCGCATTGCTTTTTTCTGCGCTTCGCCGGCGTTTTGGGCCGTTGACGGATTTGCCGGCGCTCCCCTGCTCTTTGCACTTTTTTCGCCGCTTCGCGCCGAATATTCTGCCAATGACTCCATGTGACGCGCTCCTCTAGCGCGCTCCTCATCCGGGCGCGCTCTTCTTTTGGTGTGCCGCACGTTTTGCCAAGCTGACGCATGTTGCCCGTCAAGCCGTCCAAGTTCCACATGGTTGCAGTTGCCGTTTCTCCCGGTTCCACTCTGCCAACGGCCACAAGCTTGAGACCGGCCGTCCGGCGCTTTGAGAGGACAACCAGGGACAAAAGCCACGTTGTCTGACAGTCGCGCCTGATTTTTCCTGCGCAGGGCATTTTGCCGCGCTGCGCTCCCCGGCCTTTGCCGATTTCCTGCGCCTGTCCAAATCAGGAGCCGCTGTAAGGGCTTTTTTCTCCCGGGGACAGCTGCATCGGAATGTTGGCTCAATCTTTGCGCGACATAAAGGCCGACAGCTCGTCGAGCAGCTTCGAGCGATAGACTGTCTTTTCCCCTTGCAGCACCCGCTCCATGGTCTGTGGAGAGAGGCGCGCGCCCAGAAAGTCGATGGCCTCCTGCTCATTTTGCAACTGCGTTCCACTGTAGCAAAGCGGGGGATACATCACGCACCACCAGTTTTTGCCCTCCCCCTCTCCGATTGTGACGGTGAGCGCGGTGTAGGTGCCTGCTGGAATGGTCAGCTTTCCATACTGGCGCAGGGGAAAATGCCTGCGGCCAAGGCTTGCCTTCACAGATGTCGGCCGCCCCTGCGCCTCAAGAATCTCGGCCGCTTTACACTCAATGTCGGCAAGCCTTGACGTGATGACCTCGCTTGCCTCTTCCTTCGTCTTGCAGCTTGAAAGCTCAAGCTCCACCAGCTCGCGGATGCCGTCGCGCACCAGCAGCTTGTCGCTCTGGTCGGTCTCGCTGTTCGAGGCGGCCACGATGTGCAGGCGCAAAATGGCGTCTGCGATCTCCTTGGTGCTCTGATTGGCGCGGGCAAGCGTCATACCGCTACACAGCGCCAGCGCCACAAGAGCCGCCGCCACGCGGGGAATGCTTTTTCTCATGATCTTCCTCCAGTTGTCTCAAAGCGGGAGTTCCCGCCAACCTGCCCGTTTTTTGTGAGAGCCAGCCAAAGGGTGAGGTTTTGCTCAATCACCCATCTGCCAAACGCATCCATCAAAAAACAGGCCTTCGCTTTTTCAAGCGTTGCCTGTTTTTCTCTTTTTTATACGGCGGAGCAGCCCTTTTGGGGCATTTTTCAAAGACCAAGCTTTCCGTGCGGTGCGATCAGCCAAGGTCAGTTCACGGCCTCTCGATGGGGCTTGCCAGCGAGACAAAACAGCCGGGGTGCTCTTTTCGCAGCCACAAGGTGGCCGCTCTCGCCGCGCCGTTGTGCACAAATATGCCAAACACAGCCGATCCGCTGCCCGTCATCACCGCTTTGATGGCGCCAAGCTTTGTAAGCTGCTCTGCCATGGTCGCAATCATGGGCACCGACTGCGCGGCGGCCTGTTCCAGCGCGTTGCCGCACAGCGCGGCCACGCGGCGCAAATCCCCTCCCATCTCGCGCGACAGCGCCGCGCAGTCGGGATGGCGTCGTGTGCCGCACGAATCATACTTCTGGTAAAGGACGGGGGTGGAGATGCTGGCCTTTGGTTTTGCCACAACGAGGGTGCAGTGCGGCATGGAGGGCAGCGGCGTCAGCTTTTCGCCGATGCCGCAGGCCAACGCCGCGCCGCCCGCCAGCAGGCAAAAGGGCACGTCGGCGCCCAGGCGAAGTCCGATCCTTGAGAGCTGCTCCATGGAAAGCTTGGCCCCATACAGGCGATTGAGCCCCAGCAGGACGCCGGCGGCGTTGGCGCTGCCGCCGCCCATGCCCGCTCCAACCGGAATGCGTTTTTTCATGGCAATTTCAATGCCATAATCCTCCACTTCAATCTCCTCAAAAAAGGCGACGGCCGCACGGTAGGCGAGATTGCGCGCATCGAGCGGCAAAAAGGGCAGACTCGACGAGAGCGTGATGCCCCGCTCGGCGCGGCGCCGTATCGTCAACTCGTCGTAAATGGAGATGGCCTGCATCACGGTTTCAATCTCATGATACCCGTCCTCGCGCAGCCCCAACACGTCGAGCGCCAGGTTGAGCTTGGCCGGCATGCGCAGGCGCAGCCCATCGCCTTGTTCTCTGTCTTTTCGTCCCACCTTCAGGACACCTCCCAATCGATCCGCTACAGCCGAAAGCCGCGAAACTGCCGAATGTCGATGGCCTTCACGGGGCACATCTCCTGGCAGCAAAAGCAGCGGATACAGTCTTTTCTGTCGATGCACGCTTTGCCGTTTACAAGCGAGATGGTCTGCGGCGGACAGCTTGCCGCGCACTCGCCGCAGCCGATACAGCGCGCCGCATCAATCACAGGCCGCGGCGCCAGCAGCCTTTTGGCCGGCTTTTGCAAGAACCTTGGAATCCGGCTTGAAAAGGTGACGTCGTGCTGCGACGCGGCGCGCGCGAAGGCGCAGCGATAGGGCGCCACATCCTCCCCCGCCAGCGCAAGCTCCCCCACATCGCCTGCGCACAGTCCCTGCTGCACGGCGAGGCGCACTGTGACCACCTCTTCTCTGGAAAAGCCGATGAGGTCGGATGCCAAAAGGTCGAGCGCAAAGGGGTTTTTGGCGCATAGCGTCAGCCCCAGCGCGCGCGGGGTGCCGCCCGACGGCCCGTCGCCCTCCATCCCCACCACAGCGTCCAGAAAGGTCAGATCGGGCGCGGCGCAGCGGCAGAGGTCAACAAGCATCTGGCCAAACGAGGCAAGCTCTTGAAAGCGAAAGTGCATCCCCGGTTTTTCAAGGCCGGGGATCAGTCCAAAGCAGTTTTTCACGGCGCCCGTGTAGGCGGTCATGGCATGGGTCTTGAGTTTACAGGCCGAGAACACCACGTCGGCCTCGTGCCAGGGCGCAATCAGGCGAAAGCTCTTGCACAGGGTCCCCTGCGCAAAGGGCGCCTCTTTTGCGCCCAGGTCAAAGTTGAGGTGCGCGCCGGCACGCTGGGCCGCCTGCTCGATCCCCGAGATTCGGTAACATTTTTTGAGAAGCTCTTTTGTATAGCGCCCGCCGGGACTGTCGGCGATGGTGACGCGGCCCCCCGCCTCGCCCGCCGCCACCGCAATGGCCCACACGAGGGCGGGATGCGTGGTGGTGGCGGCCTCGGGCGCCCGGGCCATGAGCAGGTTGGTCTTGATGAGCACTCTGTCGCCCGGCCTGACAAAAGAAGAGACGCCGCCAAACGCGTCAAAATGAGAACGCACCGCGCGCAGCATGGCCTGCTCCTCATAGGTGGGGTTTTTCTGCACGGAAATCACGTCGCGCGCCACGGCTGCCGCCCCCTTCCCCCGCAGTTGTCCCGCTCTTTTTCAGCGTCAAGCCGCCGTGTTTTCCACAGGTACAGCACAGAGCGCCGGTCTTTTTCTGAGCGGATTTCTTTTTATTTTATCAAAGCCGCAAATTTTTGGCAAGACATGCGAGGATTTGCTTTTTGTTTTGCTATTTTCCACTGTTCTGGACACAATATCATTCAAGCTCTCCAGATCACAGCGCCTTTTTGAGTTTAGGCGCGCAAAATCCGGCCGCTTATCGCTGGAAAAAAAAGAGAAAAGCGTGCAGCGGCAAAGATTTTTCGCATAAACGACAACGCATCGGAAATGCTAGGAGAGACATCACGAGCAGTGAGGAGTTGAAACAAAGCATGGATCAATTTGCATTGGTGCTTGCCATTATCGGCGCCATCAACTGGGGCAGCATCGGTATCTTTGGTTTCGACATCGTCGGCTGGCTGTTCGGTGGACAGATGACTGCGCTTTCGCGCATCGTCTTCACCCTGGTCGGTCTTGCCGGCATTTGGTGTATTTCGCTGTTTTTCCGCGACACCGAGCTGGTTGAATCCAAGCAGTGACGCTGCATACCAAAAAAAGAGCCGCCCGACGGGGCGGCTCTTTTTTTGTTAAATCTTTGTGCAGCCAAGCGCCTTGAGCGCATAGGCCACATGCAGGGCAACGCCGTCTTGCAGCGCGTCTTCATTGACGTCAAAAAACTCCGTGTGCCCGCCCACGGGCCCTGTGAGGGGCGCAGTTCCCATCATGGCAAAGGCGCCGGGAATGCGCTCGACATAATAGGCAAAGTCCTCGCTGCCGGTCAGCGGCTCCCGCTGCAGCAACGCATCCTCCCCAAAGAGCTCGGAGATGGCCTCGCGCGCACGCGCAGTGCAGACCGGCTCGTTGATGGTGGGCGGCGTTCCGGGGATGACCTCCACTTCCACCCTGGCGCGCATGGCCTCGCCCGTGGCAACAGCGATGCGCTCGATGGAGTCGCGCAGGCCCTGCCGGGTCTCCGGCAAAAAGGAACGCACCGAGAGTTCCAGCCTGCCCTTGTTGGCGATGATGTTGCCGCGGGTGCCGGCGTTCATCAGGCCGACCGTGACAACCGTGGGGTCGAGCGGGCTGTATTCCCTGGCCACAATGGTCTGCAAATTCATGACGATGGCGGCGGTGGCGACCACCGCGTCCACACAGCGGTCGGGGCGCGACCCATGTCCGCTCACGCCATACACGTCGATGTTGATCATGTCGGCTCCTGCCATGCGCGATCCCACCTGGCAGTCCACCTTGCCGCGCGGATACTCCGACGCCACATGGATGCCAAAGATATTGTCGACCCCTTCCAGACAGCCCGCCTCAATCATGATCTTGGCGCCGGCCACCAGCTCCTCGGCAGGCTGGAAGATCAGGCGCACGTTGCCGCAAAGAGATTCTTTGACAGCGTTTAGCACCTTGGCGGCGCCCAGCAGCATGGCGGCGTGGGCGTCGTGTCCGCAGGCGTGCATCTTGCCCTCCACGGTGGAGGCGTAGGGCTTGCCGGTCTCCTCCTTGATTTCAAGCGCGTCGATGTCGGCGCGCAGCGCCACCGTCTTTCCGTGCTGCGCCCCCTTGATCTCGGCGATTACGCCGATCTCATTGACCACCTCGAAGGGAATTCCCATCTCGGCAAGCTCCTTTTGGATGCGCTTACAGGTTTCAAACTCGTGCAGAGACGACTCGGGGTGCATGTGAAAATGTCTGCGCATCTCCACAACATAGGGGTTGACCTGCGCTGCCAGCGATTTGACCTTTTGCAACATAGACATACTCCTCCTTTCAAACGATAGATTCTGTATGCTGTGGCGGCCCCCGCCGCCTTTTGTATTTGGGTGTTAAGAAAATTGCCAGACAACCTCATCGCCCGGGGCAAGCGTCGTCGCAACCGACGCCTCCTGTCCATTGACCGACAGGTTCCACGCTCTCCCCCCGGCGGTTGTAGTCTCTCCAATGGAAAGCACACTTCCCATCTGGTATTCGATGTCGATGTCGTTTGCGGCGCAAAACCGGCTGGTCAGAGAGAGCGCCGTCTCCCCCTCCTGGAGCACAAATCGACTGGCCTGATGGATCACCTCGTCCCCCTCCACGATGGACAGCGACACCACGCCGCTGCGCAAAATGGCGCTGTTCCACCAGCTTTTCCCGTAGTGGATCGCTTCCAGCGCCGCCAGCGCCGCGCTGGTGGAATCGACATCCGCCAGATGTTCCGGCTGCGCAGAGAAGGCCCCCGTCTCGGTACGACAGGAGAGCAACGCCTCAAGCAGCGCGACAAGCTCGGTCGACGCGACATCCTGCCCCGCGTCGACCAGCCCGCACAGCAGCGCCGACAGCGCGGCGCAGTCTGGCTGCGGCTGCGGCAGGGCTGCGCTCAGGGTTTTCAGATACTCCGTCGCGCGCTCCAGCATGGTGGTTGCGCGGTAGTCCTCCTCGAAACAGGTGAGCAGCGAGAGGGTGAGTCCTGTCAAGACGAGGTCGGTCTCCCCGCCCTCCTGCACACAAAAGCCGCCGTCGGGCCGCTGCGCCGCGATGAGCAGGCGGACGACCCCCTCGCGGTTGTAGCTTGCGCCCACATTTTCCAGCGTCATCGCAGCGCGAACAGTCTCCTCCAAAAAGCCGAAAGAGCCGTCTTCCAGTTGGCGTTGCGTGAGCAGCGCCACCAAATTCTGTCCGCGGTAGCTGCGGCTGTCAAGCCTTGCAGCCTCTGTGAGATAGATCTCGCTGCAAAGCGTCTGGATGGGCAGCGCCTGGTCGCTGACGGGGATGAGACGCTCGACCGTCTCCTGGGAGACGGCGCCCCCAGCCAGAAGCAGCACCAGCGCCTGCGTCTGGTCGGTGAGGCCCTCCTCCCCGAGCTGCTCATAGTAGGCGAGCAGGTCCTGGCGGGCATTTTCAGCCGAGGAGACGCCCGGCTTCGTACAGGCGTTCAGCGGCAGCAGACAGAGCAGCGCCAAAAGAAGCGCCGCCGCACACACGCCATATCGATGTCTTCTCTTGATCAACAGACGGCTCTCCTCTCTTTCTCTGAAAAAAGCAATGCGGGGCGGGCTGTGCGCCCGCCCCGTGCATCGTTTGCTTTCGTAAGGGGTTTGCAAAAAAATTACTTGCCGACGATCTCCTTGGTGTCAAGCGCGATCATCAGTTCTTCGTTGGTGGGGATGACCAGCGTTTTCACGGTGGCGTCCGCCGCAGAGATGTCGACCTCCTTGCCGC
>CABRXB010000023.1 GCA_902474785.1 uncultured Eubacteriales bacterium
ACGAGGTGTACCACCCGGGCTACGAGGCCAAGCGTATGGAGGTGGGCGCCGTCATCGCGGCGGCGCCGGCCGGCAACGTGCGGCGGGAAAAGCCCGCCCCGGGCGACGCCGTGATCCTGCTGGGCGGGCGCACCGGGCGCGACGGCTGCGGCGGCGCCACCGGCTCCTCCAAGTCGCACACCGTCTCGTCGCTCGAGACCTGCGGCGCCGAGGTGCAAAAGGGCAACCCGCCTGAAGAGCGCAAAATTCAGCGCCTGTTCCGCAACGCCGAGGCCTCCCGCCTCATCAAACGCTGCAACGACTTTGGCGCCGGCGGCGTCTCTGTCGCCATCGGCGAGCTGGCCGACGGCCTGCGCATCGACCTCTCGGCCGTCCCCAAGAAATACGAGGGGCTCGACGGCACCGAGCTTGCCATCAGCGAATCCCAGGAGCGCATGGCGGTCGTCGTGGCGGCCGGCGACGTGGAGAAATTCCTGCGTCTGGCGCACGAGGAGAACCTTGAGGCCACCGTTGTGGCCCATGTCAAGGCGGAGCCGCGCGTCACCATGACCTGGAACGGCGACGTTGTGGTCGACCTGTCGCGCGAATTTCTCTCCTGCAACGGCGCCTCCAAACACACAAGCGCCGCCCCCGCCGCGCCCAAGCCCTTTGCGCGCGACATCCCCGCCGACTTCTCCCAGGGCATGCGCCTGCTCGCAGACGATCTCAACGTCTGTTCCAAGCAGAGCATGGCCGAACGCTTTGACTGCAACATCGGCGCGGGCACCCTGCTCATGCCCTATGGCGGCATCCATCAGCGCACGCCCATCCAGGCCATGGCGCACAAGATCTCCCGGGAGAAGGGCAGCGCGCTGACCTGCTCGCTCATGTCGTGGGGCTTCAACCCCCATGTGTCCGAAAAGAGCCCCTTCCACGGCGCATATCTGGCGGTCGTGGAGTCGGTCGCCAAGCTGGTCGCCACCGGCGGCACGCTTTCCGACACCTATCTCTCCTTCCAGGAGTATTTTGAAAAGCTGGGCGCAGACCCCGCGCGCTGGGGCAAGCCCCTGGCGGCGCTGCTGGGCGCATACAAAGCGCAAAAAGAGCTGCGCCTTGCCTCGATCGGCGGCAAGGACTCCATGAGCGGCAGCTTTGAAGACCTCGACGTTCCGCCCACGCTCATCTCCTTTGCGGTGACGGTGGAGCCTGTCGAGCATGTGGTCTCGCCCGAGTTCAAGCGCGGCGGGCACAAGGTGGTTTTGCTGGCCCCCACGCTCGACGAGCACGGTCTTCCCACCGGGGCCTCTCTCAAAGAGACCTTCGAAACGGTGGGGAATCTGCTGCACAGCGGCCGCGCCTGCGCCGCCTACACCCCCGGCTTTGGCGGCGTCGCCGAGGCCGTGATGAAAATGTGCTTTGGAAACAACCTGGGCTTTGTGTTCGACCGCTCGGTGACGCTCGAGCGCCTGTTCTCCTATGCCTATGGCGCCTTTGTCCTGGAGCTGACAAGCGACGAGGACATCGGCATCCCGCTGGGACTGACCAAAGAGGAGCCCATTCTCACCTTCAAAGAGCAAAACATCGACCTTTCGACGCTGCTTGAAATCTCGGAGGCCAAGCTTGCGCCCCTCTTCCCGAGAACGGTGGACGAGGCAAAGGTCGAGGTTCCGGCCTATCGTTTCGAGGCGAAACAGCGCCACGTCCCCGCCGTTTTGGTGGAAAAGCCGCGCTTTCTCATCCCCGTTTTCCCCGGCACCAACTGCGAGTACGACACGGCCAAGGCCGTGGAGCTGGCCGGCGGCGAGGCCAACATCTTTGTCATCCGCAACCTGACCTCAAACGACATTGCGCAAAGCGTGGAAGCCTTTGCCGCTGCCCTCAAGCGCAGCCATGCCGTCGTCATCCCGGGCGGCTTCTCGGGCGGCGACGAGCCCGACGGTTCGGCCAAGTTCATCACCGCCTTTTTCCGCAACGCCCGCGTCAGGGAGGAGACCACCGCCCTGCTCGAGCAGCGCGACGGCCTGATGTGCGGCATCTGCAACGGCTTCCAGGCGCTCATCAAGCTGGGGCTCGTGCCCTTTGGCAAGATCATCGACACCGATGAGAGCTGCCCCACGCTGACCTTCAACACCATCGGCCGCCTGCAATCGCGCATGGTGCGCACGCGCGTGGCCTCCAACCTCTCGCCATGGATGGCGCGCACCACGGTGGGCGAGGTCTACACCACCCCCATCGCCCACGGCGAGGGCCGCTTCTTCGCAGACCAGGCCACCATCGACCGCCTGGCCAACAACGGCCAGATCGCCCTTCAATATGTCGATCTTGCAGGCAATCCCACCATGGACATCGAATACAACCCCAACGGCAGCGCCGCCGCCATCGAGTGCATCACCTCTCCCGACGGGAGAATCCTTGGCAAGATGGCCCACATCGAGCGCACCGGCCCCGGCCTTTATAAAAACGTGCCCGGCAACTATGATCTGGGGCTGTTCCGGTCGGCGGTGGAATATTTCGGAGGAAAGTAATGGCAATCATTTTGGATGGAAAAAAACTTTCAAGGCAACTTCGCGAGGAGCTCAAAACCCGCGTCGACCGACTTCGGGAGCGCGGCGTCACGCCGGGGCTTTCGGTCATCCGCGTGGGCGACGATGCGGCAAGCGAGGTCTATGTGAGAAACAAGGCGCGCATGTGCGAGCGCCTTGGCATGTACTCCACCGTGTTGCACCTGCCCGAGAGCACCACGCAAGAGCAACTGCTCGCCCACATCGACGCCATGAACCAGGACGAGAGCCTTCACGGGATTTTGGTGCAGCTCCCGCTGCCCTCCCACATCAGGGAGGACGCCGTGACCGCTCGCATCGACCCCAAAAAGGATGTGGACGGGTTTTGCAGCGAGAGCCTGGGGGCGTTGCTCAAAGGGGAGGAGGGTTTTGTCCCCTGCACGCCCAAGGGCATCTTGCGCCTGCTCGACAGCGCCGACATCCCGCTTTCGGGAAAGCGCGCCGTGGTGGTGGGACGCAGCATGATCGTGGGCAAGCCGGTGTCTCTGCTGCTGCTGTCGCGCGACGCCACCGTGACGGTCTGCCACAGCCGCACCAAAGACTTGAAGGCCATCACAAGAGAGGCCGACGTGCTGATTGCGGCGGTGGGCAAGCCCGAACTTCTCACCGGCGACTTTGTCAAAGAGGGCGCGGTCGTCGTCGACGTTGGCATCAACCGCACAAAAGAGGGCATCAAGGGCGACGTTCACTTTGAGAGCGTCGCACAAAAGGCAGCCGCCATCACGCCGGTGCCCGGCGGGGTGGGGCCCATGACCATCATCATGCTCATGGAAAACACCATCGAGGCCGCCGAGCGCGCGGCACGCATGTGACAAAGAGAGGGGTAGACAAATGATTCGAGACATCATGGATTTCATCAACCAGCGCGACCCCGAGGTGGGGGCCACCATCGAGTCGGAGCTGGCGCGTCAAAAGCGCAACATCGAGCTCATCGCCTCGGAAAACCTCGTCAGCGAGGCGGTCATGGTCGCCATGGGCACCTGCCTGACCAACAAGTATGCCGAAGGCTATCCCGGCAAACGCTACTACGGCGGCTGCGAGGAGATCGACGTCACCGAGCGCATCGCGCGCGAGCGCGCCTGTCAGCTCTTTGGGGCCGATCACGCCAACGTGCAGCCGCACAGCGGCGCCAATGCAAACCTGGCCGTGTTTTTCGCTCTGCTCGAGCCGGGCGACACGGTGCTGGGCATGAGCCTCAACCACGGCGGCCATCTCTCGCACGGCAGCCCCGTCAACATCTCGGGCAGCTACTTCAACATCGTCTCCTACGGGCTCGACGATGAGACCGAGCTCATCGACTACGACCAGGTGGAGGCCCTTGCAAAAAAGCATCGCCCCAAGCTCATCGTGGCCGGCGCCTCGGCCTATCCGCGCGCCATCGACTTTGCGCGGTTCCGCGAGATCGCCGACAAGTGCGGCGCTTACCTGATGGTGGACATGGCGCACATCGCCGGCCTTGTGGCGGCGGGCGTGCACGACAACCCCGTGCCCCATGCCGACATCGTGACCAGCACCACCCACAAGACGCTGCGCGGGCCGCGCAAACAGTCGCTGGCCAAGCAGATCGACAAGGCCATCTTCCCCGGCACACAGGGCGGCCCGCTGATGCACACCATCGCGGCCAAGGCCGTCTGCTTTGGCGAGGCGCTCAAGCCCGAGTTCAAAGCCTATCAGCAGCAGGTGGTGAAAAACGCCAGGGCGCTGGCCGACGCGCTCATGGCGGAGGGATTTCGTCTCGTCTCAGGCGGCACAGACAACCATCTGATGCTGGTCGACCTGCGGCCCTTCGGCGTCACAGGCAAGGTCATGGAGAAAAAGCTCGACGAGGTGTATATCACAGCCAACAAGAACTCCATTCCCCACGACCCCGAGAAGCCCACCGTCACGAGCGGCATCCGCGTGTTTGACCGCATGCACCGCGGGGCGCGGTGGCTGCTGGACGTTCGCCCGGCGGAGTTCTTCACCAGCCGCGGCTTCCGCGAGCCCGAGATGAAGCAGATTGCAACCATGCTGGCCCGCGCCGCGCGCGATTTTGACGGCAACTGCGACGCCATCCGTGAAGAGGTGACGGCGCTGTGCGCCCGTTTCCCCATCTACGAGTGAGAAAAAAGCGCCCCTTGTGCTCTCAGGCGAATTTTTGCCACAACGCTTTTGCCCTGACGCGCAAAGCCCGTGTCCATGGGCGCAGCGCCATGTGAGCATGTATATGACGGGAAGGCAGGCAACAGCTCTTATGAAACAAGAAGGCGGGCACAAACGTGCCCGCCTTCTCTTTTCCCGTGGGGTTCATCATATCCCGGACGATGCACCTGCATCGAGAGGTCGCCAAGAAATCCCCGACGTCAACGCTGCGCGCCGCTTCCCGCACCGAGCCGCCAACACCAAGAACGCCCCCACAGCCCCCTTCCCGTGCCAAGCCATCTCCGCCAGAGGGTTCAGGGGTTCTTCTTTTTCAAAGAGGCTTTCCTTGCCCGCCGTCTCTTTGCCGCGTTGTCTGAAAAAAGGCCGTTTTCGCGGCGCGAACCCGCCATGTTCAAAAAAGACAAATCCTCTTCTCTCAGCAGGGCGAAAAAGGGCCAAGCGGACAATGCCGTCCTGATTTTTGCAACATTGTTCTGCAACTTTGGCGGACACGAGCGATTTGCAGCGACCGTATGCTTTCCCCTTTCCAGCTTCCATTTGCCGGTCAGAAATGATAAAATACAATGAAACAAATCTGAACAGATTACCATCAGTTGGCAAGGGCAAATACGCTGGGGGCGGCACAAATGGGGGCTGGCGGCGTTCGTCCTTGGTGGGCGGCAGCCCGCCTGCGTCCTGCGGCCTTGCCAGCCCCCATTTTTTCTCGCTGGAACGTCCGTCGGAGTTTTTTGGGAGAGAAAGCCGCGGGCGGCAAGGCAGACGGGGCAGCCGGGCTTTGCGCCCGGCAACAAGCATAACGAGGCCGGCCGTGATTTTAGCCCCGACAAACCGTGTCTGCCCTTGTCAGCTGATGGTAGGATTTCCTGAAAAAGAAGGTGGCATCTTGAAACATGGAGAATGGAATATAGAATGCAATGACCATGAACAATGGAGCTCTATTTTGAGAGAGGAATTGGCTTTGGCAACCGTATTTGAACTCCACTGCTGGAATGAAGAAAGCGAATGGATCGAACTTGCTTTGCAATATGGACGTAAAAAAGAAATGGATTGGAGCGATGGAACGGTTATTGTCGGCGTTGTCAATCCGAACTTTGTAAAATGGATTTTAGGCTTGCCAAAGCCGAAGGACATTGATATCTATAACAAAATGACACCCTTTTTCTCAATCTTTTTGAACACGGGTTTTTGTTCAGAGCATTACGGAACCGAACTCACCAAAATCTAAAAGCCAGGTTATCGGTCAGCCTCCAAACCGTCATGACACGAAGCGCAAGCATCCTGTGAAAAGCAGAAAACAGCACCCGCCTCATTCAAAATGGGGCGGGTGCTGTTTTGGATGTGCCAAAACCCTTAGCCTCATGACAGAGGGGCGCGCCCCTCACTTTTTCGGCTGTCTTTCGTTTTTCGCACCGGCTTTTTGCCTACTCAATCTTCAGCTTCCAGTAGACGGGATATCCCGCCGCCTGCAGCGCGGCTTCGAGCTCAGACGTGTCTTCAAGGGCGGTGCCAAACACCATGGCGGCGCGGTTGTCGGGCAAGTGATACAGCGCGTGGCTGCTGATGCTGACGTTGCAGTCGGCAAAGGTGCGCGCCACCGTCGCCAGAATTCCGGGGCCCGTGTCCTCCACTTCGATGGTCAGGCGGGTGCCCTTGTCGTTGAAGCCGAGAATGTCGATAAACGCGTCAAAAATATTGCTCTCGGTGATGACGCCCACCAGTTTTTCTCCTTCCACCACGGGCAAGAAGGACACTCTGTTTGCCCGCATCAGGGTGGCCGCCTCTTCGAGCAGCATGTTCGGCGTGGCGGTGATGAGTTTTTTTGCCATGATATCGCGCACCTTGATCTTGGCCAGCAGATAGTTGAGCTCGCCGGCGTCCAGCGTGGAGGCGGTGGAGGGCGAGGCCTTGGCCACGTCGACGCGCGACAGCACGCCCACCAGTTTTTCTCCATCCACAACGGGAAGGTGCTTGAGATTATAAAGCGTGAGGACTCCCTGTGCATCGGGAACGGTCTGCTCGGGGGTGACTGTGATCACCTTGGTGGTCATGCGATTGCGTACAAACATCACGAACCTCCTAAATAAGCCTTTCGGATCTCATCGCTCTCCATCAGCTCGGCGCCGGTGCCAGACAGCACGATGCTGCCGGTCTCCATCACATAGGCGCGGTGCGCCACCTGAAGGGCCATGCCCGCGTTTTGCTCAACCAGCAAAATGGTTGTGCCGGCGCTGTTGATCGTCTTGATTATAGCAAAAATTTCCGAAACGAGCAAGGGGGAAAGACCCATGGAAGGCTCGTCGAGAAACAGGATTTCCGGTCTGCTCATGAGGGCTCTGGCCATGGCCAGCATCTGCTGCTCACCGCCAGACAGGGTGCCCGCCATCTGCTTGCGCCTGGTTTTGAGGATGGGGAAGTAGCCGCACACCATATCCATGTCCTGTGCGATGCCCTCCTTGTCGCGGCGCAGATAGGCGCCAAGCTCGAGATTTTCCTGTACGGTCATCTCGGTGAAAACATGGCGGCCTTCGGGCACCATGGCCGCGCCCATCTGCACGCGCTGGCGCGGCGTGGCGGCTGTGATGTCCTTGCCGCTGAGCCACACCGAGCCCGACGAGGGCTTTTTGAGACCCGCGATGGTGCGCAGCGTCGTGGTCTTTCCCGCGCCGTTTGCACCGATCAGCGTGACAATTTCGCCCTTTTCCACCGTCAGCGAGATGCCCTTGATGGCGTGAATCATATCGTAATGGACATTGAGGTCCCGTAGCTCAAGCATTTCCCATGTCCTCCCCCAGATAGGCCTCGATGACCCGTTTGTTGGTTTTGATCTCGCCGGGCGTGCCCGCGGCGATCACGGTGCCGTAGTCGAGCACATAGATGCGCTCGCAGATGGTCATGACCAGCGACATGTCGTGCTCAATGAGCAGGATGGTCAGCCCAAAGTCGCGGCGGATCTGCGCGATAAACGAGGTGAGCTGCGCGGTCTCGGCCGGATTCATGCCGGCGGCCGGCTCGTCGAGCAGCAACAGGGCGGGGTCGGTCGCCAGCGCACGGGCGATCTCCAAGTGACGCTGCTCCCCGTAGGAGAGATTGGAGGCGAATTCACCGCTCTTGTCGGCAAGCCCCAAAATGGAGAGCAGTTGCATGGCCTTGTCGACCAGCTCTTTTTCCTCTTTTTGATACGAGCCCATGTGAAAGAGCCCGCCGGCGATGCCATAGCGCACATTCTGATGCATGGCAATGCGCACGTTGTCAAGCACTGTGAGGTTGCGAAACAGGCGGATGTTCTGGAAGGTGCGCGCCACGCCCTCGGCACAGATGGCGTAGGGCTTTTTTCCCACCAGCGACACCGCGCCGTGGCCGCGGTCGAGCGTCACGCTGCCGCGCGTGGGCGTATACACGCCGGTCAGCAGGTTGAACACCGTTGTCTTGCCGGCGCCGTTGGGTCCGATCAGGCCGACCAGCTCGCCGGACTCCAGCGTCAGATTGACGTTTGAGACCGCCGTCAGTCCGCCAAAAGTCTTGGTCAGGTTTTCCACAGTCAAAATGGGCATCCGCTCACACCTCCTCTTCTTTTTTGCGCCGCCCAAACCGGGACAGGCCCCGGGTGATCACATCGGTCACCTCGGTGGAACCCAGCAGTCCCTGGGGGCGGAAGAGCATGATTGCCACGAGCATGGCCGCATAGAGCACCATGCGGATCTCGGGAAAGGCGGCAAGCCATGTGGAGATGAGCTGCAGCAGCACGGCGGCAATCACCGAACCGGAGAGACTTCCCATGCCGCCCAGCACCACGATGACCAGAATGTCGATCGACTTGTTGAAGTTGAAGAGGTCGGGCTTGAGAAAATAGAAATAAGAGGCGTAGAGCGCGCCGGCAACGCCTGCGAAAAAGGCGCCCATGGAGAAGGCCGTCACCTTGTACTTGGTGGTGTTGACGCCCATGGATTCGGCGGCGATTTCATCCTCGCGCACCGAGATACAGGCGCGCCCGGGCGAGGAGTTGAGGAAATTGCGCAGCAAAAGAATCGTGCCGGCGGTGAAGAGAAAGAGCCAGTTCCAGTTGACAAACTGCGGCAGGAACGAGAGCCCGGCCGCGCCGTTTGTAATTTTCATGTTCAAAAAGACAACGCGGATGATCTCGGCCATGCCCAATGTGGCGATGGCCAGATAGTCGCCGCGCAGACGCAGGGTGGGAAGCCCCACCAGCACGCCCACCACGGCCGCCAGGGTCGCGCCCGCCGCCACGCCCAGCAAAAAGCCGGGGATGGTGGGGTTGCTCTTTGTGATGAGCGCGCAGGTGTAGGCGCCAATCGACATGAACCCCGCATGGCCCAGCGAGAACTGGCCGGTGAAGCCTGTGACCAGGTTGAGCGAGGTGGCCAAAATGATGTTGATGCAGATGGTGACGATGACCGCAAAGGAGTAGTCGTTGACGATGCCAAGCGCCATGAGCGCCCAGACGATGCCGTAGGTGAGAAGAAGGGTTGCGATCAGGGGCAGACTTTTGTATTTTTTCATATCGTCACACCTTCTCTCCCACATTCTTCCCAAGAAGTCCGGCCGGCTTGAGAATCAAAATCAAAATCAGGATGGCAAACACCACGGCGTCGCGATACATCGAGTTGCCGTAGCCCGACACCAGCACCTCGACGATGCCGATGAAGTAGCCGCCCACCATGGCGCCCGGGATGATGCCGATGCCGCCGAAGACGGCCGCGACAAAGGCCTTGAGGCCGGGTGTGACGCCCATGAGGGGGTTGATGGTGTTGTAGTACACGCCCACCAGAACGCCGGCGGCGCCTGCCAGCGCCGAGCCAATGGCAAAGGTGATCGAAATGGTGGTGTTGACGTCGATGCCCATGAGCTGCGCGGCGTCCTTGTCAAGCGAAACGGCGCGCATGGCCTTGCCCGCCCTTGTGTATTTGACGATGTATTGCAGCGCCAGCATGAGCGCCACGGTTGTGACCAAGATCACCACCTGCTGCATGGTGACAAGCACGCCCCCGATGTGGAAGGTCTTTGCCATGAGCCCGGTCATGGCGGGGTAGGTGCGCACCTTGGCCGACACCAGGAACATGGTGCCATACTCCAGGAA
>CABRXB010000024.1 GCA_902474785.1 uncultured Eubacteriales bacterium
TATTCAGATTGTCACGACAAGTTCTGCCAGCGGCCGGCCGCCCGTCCACTGTCTACGATACGCGTCGGCGCACTGGCGATAGGTTTCAAACAGGCGCCGGGCTTTTTGTTCGTCTCCATAGACCTTCCAGCAACCCACGCATTTGCAATCCGGACGGTCTCTCATAAAGCCCTCCACGTCTTCCGGCGGGTAGCTCAAAAAAAGACCGATCTCGTGGGGGAATTCTTGTGTCTTTTCCAGCCTGCGCACGAGCTCCGCAAGACAGTGCCAGGGCTTTGTACTTTGATATCCCACACGTTTTAAGATCCGCGCGCGCTCACTGTCCGAGAGGTCTTTTTCCAGGGCGTTTGGTCGAAAGACATAGACGAGCGCCCTTCCCCTTACATATTGCAGCAGCAGAACGCGCAGGCCCTTTTCCCCCAGCATTTGGTTGAGCCGGCGAACGCCGGCGACGGCCTTCTCCCTGGAAGAGCTGGCGCAGGTGAACAAATTTCCCGTCTTGAGGCCGGCCAGCGTTGGCGAGCAGTGTCGAATCAGCAGCTCATCTGACATTGGCCGTCTCCCTCCTACACATGTTTTTCCAAAATTCTGCGAAGCGCGCAGCCGGAGCTGCTGTGAGATCGCTCGATGATGGTGTCGAGCCCCTTCACCTCGCTCAAGGCGCCGCGCAGCATTTTATGGGACATGGCGCTCGTGAAAAAGATCATCAAATCCGGTTTGCCCAGCTTGTTTTTCAGCACGCCCACCGGTTTTGCAAACACCTTTGCCTTGCATTGATATTCCTTGCAGATCTCCTTATACTGTCGTTCCATACATTCGTTTCCGCCCAAAATGACGATGCTCATGGTCATCTCCTTTCTTGGTTAGATATTTCTAACTAAGTTGCTTAAAATCAGCGCCCGGGGGCGCTTTGTATTTCAAACTCTATTATAGGGGTTTTTACGCCGCGCTCCACTCCAAACAGAAGAAGAAAGGCTCCAAAAGGACAAATCCATTTCAAGGTGAGCTTTCGGGGGCCGCCTTCAGACTTCTGCAAAGGCGCGATACTCCCTGGGCGACATGCCCATCGTCTCTTTGAATGCTTTGGCAAATTTGCTGCCGTTGTCATATCCATATTGACCTGCAATCTCCAAAACCGGGGTGTCGGTCTGACGCAGTGCAAAGGCAGCAGCCTGCATCTTCTGCGCTCGAATATAGGCATAAACTGACACGCCATAGACCCCCTTGAAGCTGTTTTTGATCATCGTGGGAGAGGCGTGAAAACGCTTGGCCAACGTCTCTATGGTGATTTTTTTGTCCATGTGTTCGGTCAAATGACAACAGACCTCTTTTGCCAGAGCAACCTGCGATTTGGTACAGCTGTGGTTTGAGAGAGCGCCCTCTCTTTCGTCGAGTCCGCTCAAAAAGAGCATGAGCTCTAAGATCTTCACCTTGAAATATCCCTGTCGCACGGTGGGGGGAACGTGGTAGAGCTCCGAGAAAATATGTTCCAGGCTAGGCTTTGCGCGCATGACAAACACGCTTTTTTCGCCGCAAAACTTTTCAAACAGCGCGTGTGGGCGGACGTTGACATCTTCCAGAAAGCAGGCCAGACAATCAGGCGTTCGATTCAAGTCGATCTCAATGGTGATGCCCTGATAGCGGCCCAGGGGATAATGGACGTCGGCCCCGGCGCGCCCTCCCCGATTGAGCGCGAGATCGCCGGGCGAGAGATAGAAAAACCCATCTTCAAACGCACGTTCCATGCGCCCCTCTTTGCAGTGATGGATCTCAAGCACTGTTTCAGACGACGACCCGGCGGTGGGACAGTGTGATTCCCGCACATCGTCATAGGTCAGAGTGATCCCGGGGAAAACGGAGTGCCCCGTTGCGGCGTGCGTCTCGAAAACGCGCAGCAAACGGCAGGGAGGCCGCTCGAGTTTGACATCCTTACAGGTCTTCGGGCCCACGTCTGTTCCCTGGCACAGACACGACTTCATCTCCATTTTCTCTCCTCCTTTATTGCAGGTGAGTTAGTGATCGCTAACTGTAGAGTTAGTGTAACCGCTCCTGGAAAAAATGTCAACCATTTGGTTCAATTTTTGCGGAGCGGCCAAGGCTGCAAAATTTGTTGGGGCAATCACTCTGCTTATTCATGTAAAGGTTTTTATCATTACAACTCAAAAAGACCTGCTGACGGTCATTGCCGGGCAGGTCTTTTCTGAGCCACATCGCCCATGACAGCAGCACAGGCCTTGTTCTCAACAAAACGGGGCGCCATCCTCCAAAAAAAAGCCTGTGCGCGTGACGGCTTCATCGAGAATGGGCAGCTCGGGCAGATCCCGTTTCAACACCTGCACCAGATAGATGGGGTTGAGGCTGTTTTCCCCAGTCAAGGGCAGGCGGCAAATAAGTGTAATGGTGTTTTCCTTTTCAGAAGAAACCTGCAACTGTCTGAGGAGTGGGGCAAGGTTGACCTCCCTCTCTCCACGCTTGCTGCGCTTGACAATGGGGATTTCCCCTCTCGCAAGGCAGGCGCGCACCCTTTCCTGAAAGTCGGCTGCACAGGGCGCCGACATCGACAGCTCGATTCGATAGTCCGCCGCCGCAATCGCCCCAAGCTTGTGCACCGGCGGCGCGCAGGAGATGGGGCGCACACCCGCCGGCATCACGGCGCGCAATTTTTCCAGCACTACATCCAGGGGCAGCGCATCGTCTTCGATTGAGAAATCGCACAGCTCCGCTTGCCCGGCATAGCCCAGAGAGAGCGGCGGGCTGAACACCAGATAGGGCTGCGGATTGAAGCCCTGCGTATAGCGCACGGGGAGGTTTGCACGGCCAAAGGCGCGGGAGACGCAGCGCAGCAGGTCGAGGTGCGAGATAAACACGGCGCGCCCCTCTTTGGCAAAGACCATTCTAACGCTTTGCATGGCAATACCCCCCTGTCAATTTGTCGGCGCCGCACCCGGCGCACTGCTGGCGGCAGTTGGGGGTGGTGATGGCCTGCTTCGCCTTTTCCGCTTCGCGCACGAGATGGGCTTTGCTCACGCCACAGTCGATAAAATCCCAGGGCAGCAGTTCGTCATAGGATTTTACTCTTGTCGCGAAAAAGTCGGGGTCAACGCCGGTCTGTGCAAAGGCTTCCATCCAGGTGTCGAGGTTGAAGTGGCTCTCCCACCCGTCGAACTTGGCCCCCAGCTCAAAGGCGCGCAAAATGGCGGGCCCCAGCCTTCGGTCGCCTCTGGCAAGCACGGCCTCAAAATAGCTTGTCCTTCTGTCGTGGTAATTGAAGTTGATCTTGCGCGAGCGGATGCAGGATTTGAGCAGAGCGATCTTGGCGTCAACCTCGGGGGCGGTGTCCTGCCCCGCCCACTGAAAGGGCGTAAACGGCTTTGGGATAAAGGTGGCCACGCTGATGGTCACTTTTGGACTTTTGCCCTTGGGACGGTTTTCCAGGTTGTAGTAGGTGTCGACCACCATCTGGGCGAGCTGCGCGATGCCGGCCACATCCTCCATGGTCTCAAAGGGCAGGCCGATCATAAAATAGAGCTTGATGTTGAGCCAACCGCCCTCAAAGGCGATGCGGCAGGTGCGGCGCAGCTCCTCTTCTGTCACCTGCTTGTTGATGATATCCCGCATGCGCTGGGTGCCGGCCTCGGGCGCAAAGGTGAGTCCTCCCTTGCGCACATGCTGCACACGATCCATCAGGTCGACCGAGAAGTTGTCCACGCGAAGCGAGGGCAGCGACAAGCTGACCTTCTTGGGATCGCACCACGAGAGCAGCGTGTCGGCCGTCTCCATAAGCTGAGTGTGATCGCTGGTGGACAGGCTGGTCAGCGAAATCTCGTCATAGCCGGTGTTGTCAATCAGGGCATGGGCGCAGCGGTCGAGCACTTGCGGCGACTTCTCGCGCACAGGCCGGTAGATGGTGCCCGCCTGACAAAAGCGGCAGCCGCGGATGCAGCCGCGAAACACCTCGAGCATTACGCGGTCATGAACCACATCGGCAAAGGGCACCACCACCTGATCGGGATAATAGATGTTGTCGATGTCTTTGACAAGGCGCTTGGTGACGATCGGTTTTGCCGCGGGGTCGTTTGGCGTAAAGGAGGCCAGCGTGCCGTCCTCATGGTAGGTCGCATCGTAAAAGCGCGGCACATAAATGCCCTCGATGCCGGCCAGACGGCGCAGCAGCTCCACCTTGTCTGTGCCGCCCTCGGCGCGATATTGCTGCACAGCCGCGATGAACTCGGGCTGCACCTCCTCCCCCTCCCCAATGACAAAAAAGTCGATGAAATCGGCCAGCGGCTCAGGATTGTAGGCGCAGGGGCCGCCGGCGTGGATGAGAGGAAAGAGATCGGCGCGGTCTTTTGCCAGAAGCGGGATGCCCGAGAGGTCGAGCATATTCAAAATGTTGGTAAAGGAGAGCTCGGTTTGCAGAGTAAAGCCGAGGAGGTGAAAGTCCTTCAAGGGGTCAAGGCTCTCAAGCCCATAGAGCGGCAGGTCGTTTTCCCGCATGAGGCGCTCCATGTCGTCGCCCGGGGCGAAGGCCCGCTCGCACCAGACGTCCTCCATCTGATTGATGAGCCCATAGAGAATCTTGCCCCCCAGATAGGACATGCCGATGTCGTAGGTGTCGGGAAAGCAAAAGGCGTAGCGCAGCAGCGACGGCGTCTTTTCCTTGACGACGCTGCCAAGCTCTCCCCCTGTGTAGTAGGCCGGTTTTTGCACCCGTTTTAAGATCTGTTCAAACGTCAGCATCAAAGGCCCTCCTCTTCTTGCGCCGGCCGGCCGTAGGATTTGAAGAGCTCAAAGTTTTTTTCCATCTCCTGCTCCGACAAAAGCACCGGCTGCTCGCCCATGGCCCGGGCAATACAGTAGAGCTTGGCGCAGTATTCGATCTCCTCCACAATTTTGAAGGCGGCGGAAAGCGTTTCGGCGCCGGCGATCATCCCGTGGTTGGCCATGAGCACGGCGCGCGTTCCCACCATGGCCCTGACGACGTTTTCGGCAAGCTGCACCGTGCCAAAGGTGGCATACTGCGCGCAGGGAACTTCTTTGCCGGCCAGCGCAATCAGGTAGTGGATGGGCGGCAACGGTTTTCGCAGGCAGGAGAGCGCCGTCGCATAGTTGGTGTGGGCATGCACCACGGCGCCCATGTCGGGTCGGTTGACATAGAGCTGCCGATGCAGCTCGTGTTCGGTGGAGGGCTTGCAGGGTGCGTCGACCACATTGCCCGCAAGGTCGAGCACCGCCACCTGGTCGGGCGTGATGGAAAAGTAGTCCATTCCCGAGGGGGAGAGCGCAAAAAGCCCCTTCTCGCGGCACAGCACGCTGACATTGCCGCCCGTCCCCTTTGTCAGACCCGAGGTGATCAGCTTTTTTCCGTATTCCACAACGCTCTCTCGCTCTTTTTGTAGCAACATGGCTCAAGCATCCTCTCATTCATACACTCATTTGAAACGACAAGGCCGACTTAAACCAGCTCTTGTCATCCTCATGGTATCAGTATACTACAAAAAATCCCCATTTTTCAACAGACCTGAAAAAGAGGTCGCCCATTTTGCGCTTCGCTCCCGCGCGCTTGCCCTTAATATGCCTAAGGCAGGCTCTCTTCTTGCACTTTTCCTGGCTCCATTGTTGTTTTAAGGCAAGCGCGGGCTCGACCGTCGCTCAAGGGGGACTTTGTGCAACGGCTGGAAAGTTCTATGCCTTTTCATACCACAAAAGCCCCTAGGCTTAATCGCCGGCTCAATTTCGCATGGCGCGCATTGCGAAGGGGAAGAGTCTACGTGTGCCGCAACTGCGCCGTAAAAACGGCTTACAATGTCTCAAATTTGCTTTTTCAGGGCTATAGACAGACGAACATCAAAAAGTGTCACCTTGTAAATCCATTTCGAAATGCCGCGATCTGCTAAGAGCCCTCTCCTTGGAAAAGGGATGCAACGCCAATTGGGACATGATATGATAGTAACGCTACCGGAATGTATGCTGCCAGTTTCTCAAATGGTTTTTTTGATGCGCAACCGCCGGTTGACACATTGCCAGGCGCGGCTTCTGGCGCGCAACCGCAGAAAACGGTATGCTGATCCTGCAAGAAAACAAAAAACTGCAAAGGCGGGAACATGATGATTTTAGCGGATAAGATTATTTCGCTGCGCAAGAAGAACGGCTGGTCGCAGGAGGAGCTTGCGGAAAAGGTCAACGTATCGCGGCAGGCGGTCTCCAAGTGGGAGGGGGCGCAGTCGGTGCCCGATCTGGAAAAGGTGTTGCAGCTCAGCCGCGTCTTCGGCGTCAGCACCGACTATTTGCTCAAAGACGAACTGGAAGATGCGGAGTATGTCGAGGGCCAGGAGGAGACGCAACCGCTGCTGCGTGTGACCATGGCGCAGGCCGGCGAATTCCTCGAGGCCAAGCGCCACACCGCGCTTCACATTGCACGCGCCACCTTTTTGTGCATCCTCTCCCCCATCTGCCTCATTTTGCTGGGCGCCGCCAGTGAAAACGGCGCAATTGCCCTGTCTGAAAACCTTGCCGTCACAATCGGTCTTATCGTGCTGCTCTTGCTGGTGGCTGCGGCCGTTGCCATCTTCATCTCGTGCAGAGCCAAAACCAGTTCCTTCGATTATCTGGAACACCAGCCTTTTGAGACCGAGTATGGCGTTTTGGGCATGGTCAAGGAGCGACAAAGGGCATATCGGGACACCTATTTTCGATACAATGTGTTCGGGGCCTGCATCTGCATTCTCTCGGCCGTATTTCTGCTCACAGGCCCGCTGCTCTCCGAAAGCGATCTTGTCGCCGCTGCGTCGCTTTGCCTGTCGCTCTTTGTCGCCGGCATCGGCGTGATGTTTTTCCTTGTTGCAGGCATCAACTGGGCCAGCTTTCAAAAACTGCTCGAAGAGGGAGACTACACAAGGCGCAAAAAAGAGGGCGGGGACATTGGCAGCGTCGTGCAGTCGGTGTACTGGCTTGTCATCGTTGCGCTTTACCTCGCCTACAGTTTCTCCACCGACAACTGGAGGCAAAGCTGGATCATCTGGCCTGTGGCCGGCGTGCTCTCTGCGGCAATCTCCATTTTGTGCAGCGTTTGGGAGAGACGAAAAGGGTCTTATTGAAACGCTTCGCCCCGCAGCGCAGAGGATGTTCCCCTGCGCTGCGGGGGTATATGCACTTTTGATCTTACTTACATGTGAAGAGGGGGCGACGCCTTTTGGCTTCGCCCCCTCTTTTTGCCCGCTTTTTAACTGACAATGCGGTAATAGACCCTCGCCGTCAGCACGTAGACGACGCCGTAGATGGCCATGAACGCGGCGAGCGTGCCCAGCGTGCACCACAGCGTCAGCGTGGTGTTGAACAGGCCAAACAAGGTGAGCAGCAGCGTGACCAGCTTGAAGTCAAAGGCCATATGGATGGCCGCCACAAGCAACGGCATGAAAAAGACCACGCGAACCTGCCCATTGACCAGGCGACGAATCTCCTCTTTTTCAAGGCCCACCTGCTGCATGATCTGAAAGCGGCGTGCATCCTCATACCCTTCGGAGAGCTGCTTGTAGTAGATGATGAGCACCGTTGCCATGATAAAGAGCAGACCCAAGAAGATGCCGAGAAAGAAAAATCCGCCGTTGAGGGTGTAAAAATCCTCGAGGTTGGAGGAGCGGCTCTCCACGGTATAATACTCCCAGCTTCCCCAATCCTCCAGATTGATGTCGCTCAAATCCTGCAAAGCGGCGGCACAGGCGCTCTCTTTGGCCTCGTCCCCGGCAATGTCAAGAAGCACCTTGTAGGTCATGGAGCTGGCTTGGTCGCCATATGCCAGCTTTTGCGCGGCATAAAGAGAATCCCTCACCGCGTCGTTTGCCACCACCACGCAGTAGCAGTCGGTCCAAACCGATTCCACAACGCCTGAGACCGGAAAGTTCGACAGTTTGTTTTTGCCAACGATGTCAAAGCGCATCTGCTCCCCGGAGGGGTTCTGCTGCGAGGAAAAATCCAGCGTGAGGGTCTGGCGCGGCAGTTTTCCCTTGCCCCAGAGCAACACCTCCGTCTCCCCCGACAGATTTTTATACTCTTCTGCTGTGAGAATGGTGAAAGAGGAGGCGCCGCTCACGCTCTTTTTCCTGTCTGTCGTAAAGTGGTCGCCGCTCTTGCCCGCTCCAAAGGTCAAAATGGAGAGAGAGTCCTCCCTCTCAAGCTCCGCGCCGCTCTTCTTCGCTCTTGAAATTGCCTCCTCATACATGCGCTCGGGCTGAAATGCGGGCTGCTTGAGCGGGTCATAGTGCATGGTGATAACCACATCGGCGGGATAGCGGTCGTTGAGCGCATCGTCGGTACCCAGAAAGAGGGCCATGGTGCCCGAGACCATCACCAGCACCATGGTGGACAAAATGCAGATGTTGGCAAGGCCGACGGCATTTCGCTTCATGCGGTAGAGCATTCCCGACACGCCGATGAAGTGTTTGGTCTGATAGTAGTATCTTTTGTTTTTGCGCATCAACTTGAGCACGGCGATGCTGACCGCCGTGAACAGGCAATAGGTGCCGACAATGACCAAAAGCACGGCCACGAAATAGAGCGCCAGCGCATCCATGGCGTTGTTGGTCGTCAGCGCGATGGCATATCCGACGCCAAGCGACGTCAGCCCCAGCAGCGTGAGGCCCCAGCGGATTTTGGGCTCCTTTTCCCCCGTGCTCTCGGTGCGCAGCAGTTCCACGGGATTTTGCGCATGGATCTGCCGCAAATTCCAGAGCAGACAGAGCAGCAAGATGGCGACAAAGGCCTCGATCGTGGCCGCGATGCCAAAGGAGGAGACATAAAATCCATAGGGGACGTCAAAGCGCATGACCCGGTAGAGCAGCAGCGTGACCAGCTTTTGAAAAAGAAGGCCACACAGGATGCCGCCGCCAATGCCAAAAAAGGCGGTGTAGAGCATTTCATAGGTGAGCACCTTTGCGATGTGGCGCTTTTCCATGCCCAGCACGCTCCAAAGCCCCAGCTCCCTGGTGCGGCGCTTCATGAGAAAGCTGTTGGTGTAAAAGAGAAAGATGATGGAGAAAAAGGCCACCACAAAGGCCCCGATGAAGGTGAAGGTGGAGAGATAGGCATAGCGTGTGCGCTGCGGCAGATCCTGCGCCCCCGCCAGCGCCAGCAGGATGTAAAAGGCGCCGGAGCAGCCCATGATGGTCAGAATGTAGGGCAGGTAAAACTTGGCGTTTTTGCGCAGATTTTGCCAGGCGAGTCTCGGATACAGGAGTTTATTCATGGCGCTCCCCCCTGCTGAGCAGCGTCAGTGTGTCTGCAATCTTCTGATACTGCTCCTGCACTGGCGCCTCGCCCCGATAGATCTGGTGGAACACTTCCCCGTCCTTGATAAAAAGCACCCTGCGCGCATGGCTGGCGGCCTTGACCGAGTGTGTGACCATGAGGATGGTCTGCCCTTCGCTGTTGATTTCGTCAAACAGCGTGAGCAGATCGTCCGTGGCCTTTGAGTCGAGCGCGCCGGTGGGCTCGTCGGCCAGCACGATTTTGGGCTGTGTGATGAGGGCGCGCGCCACCGCCGCGCGCTGCTTTTGCCCGCCCGACACCTCATAGGGGTATTTGGCCAAAATGTCCGAGATGGCGAGCTTTTCGGCGATGGGCGTAAGGCGCGCATTCATCTCCTCATAGCCCTTTCCCGAAAGCACCAGCGGCAAAAAAATGTTGTCCTTGAGGGAGAAGGTGTCG
>CABRXB010000025.1 GCA_902474785.1 uncultured Eubacteriales bacterium
AGCGGATTTCCCGCGTACATTGTGATACCAATTGTAAAGCAAAGCAAACTTGGTATGAGCCAGAGCGTTGCACAGGCCCACGCGCTGATCAACTTTCGAAGCAAAGGAAGCAGCAACAGTAACACGGAATAATAGATGCTGATATATAAAAACAGCAAACACCATTCCAGAGAAGTCGCAGCGATTTGCAGCCCACCGAACCCTGTCAACGACAGAAAAAATACGATTAAAAAATCCATCACCAGTAACAGGGGTTCGTAAAAATTCGTTTTTTGGCCTTTTTTTACACGGTCAAACATGAGATTGTCTTCTATCTTCATGCGATGACAAAAAGACGCTATGGCAACGCCGCCGACCAGTATGGCAAGAAACACTTGATTCATAACGCGTCACGCTCCAAAAGACTGCGCAGCTCTTCAATTTCCTCTTTGCTTAAGCCGCTGTCGCACAGTGCGGTGGCGAAAAGATGAATATCCCCGCCACACAACTTTTCCACAAAACTCCTGCTCTGTGCAGCCAGATAATCCTGGCGTGAAATGAGCGGCGTATAGAGATTGCTTCTGCCATTTTTCTCAGCGCGAAGGACGCCCTTTTCAACCAGCCGGGAAAGAAGCGTCAGAATGGTGGTAGAGGCAAGCGGGTGCTTTCGGTTGACAATTTCTTCAATGTCTGCCCTTGAAGCTGGCGGCTCGCAATCCCAAATGGCCTGCATGATTTCCAATTCTGCGTCAGGAAGTCTGCGCATGTAAAATGGCATTACGCCCCACTCCTCTACAAATGTAGTTGTATTAATACTACATTTGTAGAGGAGTTTTGTCAAGTCCCGGATCAAACACGCCATCCAATTTTTCTGCCCCTTATCGTGTCCACGCTCTGATTTGCCTGCCAAAAAGCCGCTGCCGCAAACGGTCTCCTTTTTGAAATCTTTGCCCTGCACGTTTATTTCGGGCTTGTACACCCATCGTGTCCTATGGTAAAATATAGATATCTTGATAAAGAAAGCAGGTGCAAAAAACATGGATCAGAAAGTACTTGAGTATGTCGTTGCAAAAACCCGCGAACTGATCGACGCGCCCACTTGCAGCAGCGAAACAAAGGCCTCGGCTCAAAAATGGCTGGATGCGCTGGGAACCGATGCGGAAAAAGCGGAGACCAAAAGCTATATTGGCGAGCTCGAAGAGGACATCATGCCGATCGAAAACTTGATCGCTTTTGCACAGTCTGAAAACGGCGTCGCCTATTTTGGTGCAGACACCGCGGCCAACATCGTCGCACATGCCAAGGAGATCCAGGCGGCTGGCGCGCGGTATTGCGATTGCCCTGCCTGCGCCATTGCGGAAAAGATTCTGGAGAAAAAGAGCGAGCTTTTGGGATAAATATTTTTTTGCATAACAGCCTCGAAAACGTTCTTGTTGAAGCTTCCAGATTTTCAAAGACTTTTAAAAAGCGCACGACAAGAGCCAGGTGAAGGACAACTCATCTGGCTCTTGCTCTACACGACCATATCAAACTGAAAAAGGAGAGATAACCATGCCGTACATTGCCATCAAATCCCTTCCCAGAGACGATGAGAAAAAACGCGAGCTTGCGGAAAAAATCAATGAGGTTATGATCGAAGTCTGGGGTTGCCCTCCCCAGGCCGTCACCATTTCAATTGAGGACATTGCATCCGACGACTGGCAGGAAAAAGTGCAAAAGCCTGAGATTGACGCCCACCCCGAGATCATGCTGATTGTCTCCGGCAAAAAGACCTACGAATAAGGCGCTGCAACTCATCTTGTTGGGCTGCTGACTTTGTTCCGGAGCGCTGGAAACGCCAGCTCTCTGAACCCGGCAGAACAAGAGAGGACGCATCTGTTTTCGTATGGTACACTATCTACCAAGGAGTGATGGAATGGATTGGCTCAACCAGCTAAACGACGCGCTGCGCTATATCGAAGAGCATCTGGACAAGGATATTGACATGCAACAGGTGGCCAAGCTCGCAGCTTGCTCCAGCTTTCACTTTCAGCGGATGTTTTCCTACATCGCGGGCGTTGCCCTGGCGGAGTATATCCGAAGACGGCGCATGACCAAGGCGGCTTTCGACCTGCAAAACTCCGCCGACCGCGTGCTTGACATTGCGCTGCGCTATGGGTACGACTCCCCCACCGCCTTCAACCGTGCATTTCAAAGCATTCACGGCGTTGCGCCGTCGGCAGCGCGGCATGAGGGCGTGACGCTCAAGGCCTACCAGCCCATCAGCTTCAAAATTACCATACGAGGTGAAGCAGAATTGAACTATCGCATTGAGAAAAAAGACGCATTTCGCATCGTGGGTGTGAAATTCAACTGCCCATGGACAGCCGAAGGACAGGAGGGTTTTGCACAGGTGCCCGGTTTTTGGATGGAGCACAGTCAAAAGGGCACCATTCCAAGACTCTGCACCCTGATGAACCAGGAGCCTTTGGGGGTGCTTGGCGTCAGCGTCGGCAACTGGCAGACAAGCGGCGAATTTGACTACTATATCGCCGTGTCAAGTTCCCAGCCGGCGCCCGAAGACATGGTTTGCTACGAAGTCCCGGCCTGCACCTGGGCCATCTTTGAGTGCAGAGGCCCCATGCCGACGGCCATGCAAGCCATGCAGCAGCGCGTTTTGACCGAATGGCTGCCAAACAGCGGATACCAGTATGCCGACGCGCCCGACATCGAGCAGTACACCGAAGGCGACCAGAGCAGCGAGGATTATCTCAGCTATATCTGGATGCCGCTAAAGACTTCTGGCAACTAGCATTCCTCCGGCAGCCCGGCGCCAGAGTCCATCAGCTTCCCAGCAGGAAAACTCTGTAATAGCTTCGCATCTCAAAAGCAGCGCATCACGGTTTCTCGGCCAGCCCCCTTTCGGGGGCTGGCTTTTGTTCTGACGCCAGATTCAATGGCAAACGGGCCTGAGAATTTTTTTGGATTATATCCCATCGTCTTACTTGCCCCCGGCAACGGCAACCGGCTCGTCTCGGGGTCTTAACCCACCCAAGCCCCCATTCCCCGTGACAGCCGAAGAAAGCGGACAAAAGCCATCTCGCTTTATGTCCGCTTTCTCGTTTGAATGGGATGAAAACTCAACCATTTGAAATGAAATATATTTTTACGCCTAATTGCATTCCTGATCGCGGGCATAGAGTTCTCGAAATTCGCGAGCGGTGAAGAGCTTTTGCAGCGTCGTGTATTTTGGCGAACGCACTGAAAGCGACGACGCTGCGCCAAGCAAAATGGGCGCGGGAAGCTCTATGGGGTCGCCTTCCAACCTGATTTTGTATTTTCCCTCTCTGGGCTCATAGACAAACCCGTCTTGCGCAACCTTGGCGTAGTGCGTGATGGCTGACTGCGGCGCCCCCACATACAGCGCAATATACTTGATCTTTGGAATTTTATTTTTTGCCACTCTGACATAGCGCCATTCACGGTCGTCAAAAAACGCCTGCCGGTACTCCTCCCCCATCTGGGCCGGGAACACAGCGGTGTCGAAGTCATTGTCGTCGTCGATGTCGAGCTCCACGCCCTCCTCCGCCAAAACCTCAATCGCCTCGTCAATAAAACACTCCACTGCATCTTCAATGAGCATGTTGCGCGTTGTCGTGACGCCGGAATGTCTTGTCATGGCCTTTGCAATGGCATCCAGACATGTGATGATGTCCATTTTAAAGGGAATGGAAAGGGCTTTTCTGGCCTCTTCTTCCGGTTTTGTCAGCCGTGCCAGAATCTTATTGTTCGCATGACTCATATCTGTCCCCCCTTTTCCCTATTGTACCACACTTTCACTGAAACGTAAATATAGGTTTTCAAATTAAAAATAATTTTTTGTGTTTTCATTTTTATTATTTGAATTGAAAATATAATTTCATCTATATCATTTAAAAAGGCAGCCCCGCACAGGACTGCCCCACAAGCGTTAGAAAAATCGAACGCCTTTAACCGTCATACTGCTTTTCATGGGCAATATACCAGTTTCCTCCAACAGAGACGGCCACCCCGTCTTCTTCGGTCAGCAGCCTCCAATAGCCAAGCGGCGGTTCCGGGTAATGCTCATCTTGAAAAATCAGACAATAACTGGAGCGGTAATTTCCCTCATCATATCGAATCCAGTTGCCCTGCCGAAAAAATCTTGCCCGCAGAGCGCCCGATTCTGTGACGTCGCACTGCACGCCTGTCAAGCGTCCTTGGCGCAGCGCAGTCCATGTGTCCTGGAGTTCCGTGCCGACAGCCACTGTGTCCATCTCGAAAAGATCCCAGTCCAACACCCGCCCCACCAACCGCCCATCCAGATCTTCATAGATGGATGCAAAGTGTGTGCTCTGCGGGCGCAGCAGCTCTGAAAGCCCCGGCCGCATCGTTTGAAGATCTCCGTGGGGCTGCACGGCTTCGCTGCGCGCCATGGCGATGAAGTCTGTAAACTCACTCTGACGGTCGGTCAAAATGGAAATTGTATTTTTCTCTGAAGGGATCAGGTAATGCCGGCACCATGCGCCGGTCAGCACAGTGGCCACAATTCCAACAACTAAGATCTTTCGGCCAAAACGTTTCATACTCGGCTCCTTTCTTGACATCAGGCGCCCTGCGCCCACCTCATCGTATCATACACACACGGTCTTTCGCAATGTGCATCGCAAACTTGCCTTGTTCTTTTGGGAACAAGCACGAAAAAGTCGTTGTGCACAAAGGCTCTTGCCTTGTCAGCTTTTTTATGCTATTCTGTGTACAATACAAATTTGAGATTGGAGCTGAGAGAATGCGTCAACTTTCTTGCTAAATGATAGCATGCGCGCCAAAGAGATGGCGGCGGGATTCCACCCGTCTTTTTGACGCGCTGTTGCAAGAAAGTTGATCTTCCAGGCTTTTGTTGTCATGGGCAAAGCGCGTGTGGCGCTTTGTTTTGTGCGGGCCGCAGGGAATTTGACTTTCCTGCAGCCCGCTCTTTTTGATTTGGGAGGTGCCTATGGCTCTGATTCAATTGTCCAATCTCACCTTTTCCTACGAGGGGGCGCACACCCCGGTCTTCGAAGACCTGACCCTGTCGCTCGACACAAGCTGGCGCCTGGGTTTGGTGGGCCGCAACGGGCGCGGCAAGACCACGCTGCTCAAGCTGCTGTGCAAAACGCTGGTCGGGAGCGGAAGCGTCAACGCCCCCGGACATTTCATGTATTTCCCCCATGAGCCGCAAAACAGAAATCTTTGCGCCCGCGAGGTCGCAAGAGAGGCCTGCCCTGACTGCGAAGACTGGCAGCTCCTGAGGGAAATCAACCTGCTTGCGCTCTCTCCCGATGTGCTCGATCGTCCCTTTCGCACCTTGAGCAACGGGGAGCGGACCAAGCTCCTTTTGGCGACGCTCTTTTTGCAGGAGGACAACTTTCCTCTGATCGACGAGCCCACCAACCACCTCGACAGCCACGGCAGAGAAGTGGTCGGCCGCTATCTGCGCTCCAAGCCCGGCTTCATCCTGGTCTCGCACGACCGCGCCTTTCTCGACGGCTGCATCGACCACATCCTCGCCTTTGAGAAGACGGGGCCGGAGCTGCAAATCGGAAACTTCTCCTCCTGGTGGCTCAACAAGCAGCAAAAAGACGCCTATGAACTGGCCGAAAACAACCGGCTGAAAAAAGAGGTGCGCCGGCTCTCAGGTGCCGCCAGGCGAACAACCGGCTGGTCGGACGCTGTGGAAAAAACCAAATACCAAAGCCGTAACGCAGGGCTGCGTCCCGACCGCGGTTTCATCGGACACAAGTCTGCCAAGATGATGAAGCGCGCCAAATCCATCGAGGCGCGGCGCCTGCAGGCGGCGGAGGAGAAGTCAACCCTTTTGCGCAATCTCGAAGAGGCGCAGCCGCTCAAGCTCTCCCCGCTCCCCTTCTCGGGCGGCCCGCTTGCCACACTCAAAGATGTCTGCATCCAGTATGGGAATGTCACAGTCTGCCAGGGGATCGATTTGACCGTCTTCTCGGGGGATCGCATCGCCCTGCGCGGCAACAACGGCTCGGGCAAGTCGAGCCTTTTGAAGCTGCTGGCGGGAGAGCCGCTCTCCCACACCGGCGACGTGCAGCGCAGCCAACGAGCGCAGATCTCCTGCGTGGAACAGGATGCCTCGCAGCTCTTGGGCGGACTGTCCGACTACGCCGCGCAACGCCAGATCGACCGCACGCTTTTTTACTCCATTTTGCGCAAGCTGGATTTTCCCCGCAGACAGTTTGAACAGGATCTGTCCACCTACAGCGCCGGGCAGAAAAAGAAAGTGCTTTTGGCGGCAAGTCTCTGCACGCCGGCTCACCTCTACCTCTGGGACGAACCGCTCAACTATGTCGACGTCTTCTCGCGCATGCAGCTCGAAGAGCTGCTGCTGGAATTTCATCCCACCATCGTCTTTGTCGAACACGACGACCTCTTTTGCCGATCTGTGGCCACCAAAACGCTTTCTCTGTGAGCAAAGGGCAAAAGCGCCCGTCAACTTTTGCCTCAAAAACAAAATCCTCTCATAGCAAGATGCCAGCCGATCATACACTTCTTGAAAGGGGGGATTTTTTATGGAGTGCAACGCGGTGTTTGAAGGCGGCGGCATCCGGGGCATCGCCCATGTGGGGGCGGCCAGCGTGCTGCAGCAGGCCGGATATCACATGCGCTATTTCGCCGGCTCCTCCGCCGGCGCCATCGTCGCCTCCCTGTTGGCGGCGGGCTACACGGCGGACGAGCTGCGCCCCATCATGCAGGAACTTGACTTCACGGCGTTTTTGCACAAGAGGGGCGTCGCCCGCCTGGGCGCGCCCGGCAAGATGGCAAGCCTTTTCACGCGCTTTGGCATTTACGACGCCGATCTGTTTGAAGACTGGCTGTCCGACCTTTTGGCAAAACGCGGCGTGCGCACCTTTGGCACGCTCTCACTCCCTGCGGTGCGTGAGGGGAATCTGCGCTGGCCGCTTCAGGTGACGGCCTGCGATATCTATGATCAAAGGCTGCTCATCCTGCCCAGAGATCTTGCAGACTTTGGCATCGACCCAAATCTCTACCCCGTGGCCAAGGCGGTTCGCATGAGTATGAGCATCCCGATTTTTTTCAAGCCCTTTCCCCTGAAAGACAAAAAGGGGCGGGTGCACCTCATTGTCGACGGCTCTCTTCTCAGTTCCTATCCCGTATGGCTTTTTGAGCGCGACTGCCTCTCCTCTTCGCTGCCCACCGTCGGCTTTGACTTTGTAGGGGATCGGTCGCTCTCGGGCGTTTGCAAGAGCAAACTGTGGCCGGACTTTTTGTGCTATCTGAGTCTGCTGGTCTCCACCGCCATGGACGCCGTTGACAAACAGCAGGCAACCCTGCTTCAAGAGGACGAGCAGGGCGCCGTGAAAATTCCCGTCATTGTTGAGACAAACGGCCGGCGGCGCCACGTCAGCCCCACCGATTTCGATCTGACGCAGGACGAAAAAAAGCAGCTTTTCCAAAATGGCGAAACTGCGGCAAGACGATTTCTCGCCAGGCAGCGTCTTGCGCAAACTGACAAAAGGGCTTCCACAGTCCTTCCCGCGCCGCGGTATCCTCTCGGGCGCACAGGGACATAAAAACAAGATGCCGTGATGCAGGAACCCTCTGCATCACGGCACAACTTTTTCCCGGTCATATTCGTATTCAAAGCCCGCCTGATCTGAGACAAAGTCGAGCAAAACCTCATCCCCGCGCGTAAAACGGTAGTGGGCAAGGCAGGCCGCGCTCTCCCGTATCAGGCGCGTCATCTCCCCGCCAACCGGCGCGCGCAGCTTGTGATCGCAAGCCTGCAATAGCTGCGCCGTGAGCGTATAGCGCCCCTGCCTGACAACAGCCATCTGATTGTCCACCTGAACGGTTGCGCCCAGATAGGTGGCCAGCCGGTATTCACGGTTGCCCATTTTCACAACCCCGATCACCCCGGTAAACCTGCCCACCAGCATGGGGATCTCAGCCACCGACAACATGACTGAGCATGATGGGGTTTGGCTGGCACACTGCGTCCAGAGGTATTGACTGGGAAAGGAGTGTCCCCTGTCCCCCTCAATATAGCCAATGCCATCATGAAAGGCGTAACGCCGATTGTTGACAATGAGCTCGCCTTCGACACGGTGGCGAACGCTCACCACCTTGTGTCGACACTCCATGAAGGGCACCATGGCAAAGGGCCCCATAATGTCGTAAGAGAGCGGCGTGATGCCCTCAAAACAGAGGGTTCCATGGGCTTTGACCTGGGGCGTGTCAACGTCCAGCGCAATTCCGCTGGGAGAAAAGCGGTTTTTGCCTACCACCACCTGGTTTTTTCTTCGGTTGAGCGCAATGTCTCTGCCCGAGCAGGGGAGGTTGTAGGCCTCCTGATTTGTGATAATTTGAATGGAGGCGCTTTTCGTTCCACGAGAGTCAATGTGCAGCGCCGGAATCAGCGCCACCGTTTCCCCTTTGTTTTGTTGCTTAAAGTACAGGCCCTCAAAGTAAGACTGCATTGAAACGCTCCCCTTTTCCTCACATTTTCTTGGTCTGTCAACAGGTTTTCCTCAAATTCAATGGATATTCCTTCATTTTTGAATAACTGTTCACCACGATCCGACATATGATGAGGTGGGAGTTCGCTCTCAATTCACACCGAAAGGATGACTCTTTTTATGTGTCAATATCAAGGTCGGGTACTGAGCTGTGAGGAGATCTATGAGGTTTTGCGTTGCGCCAAATGCACGCGTCTTGCCGTTTGTGGGAACAATCGCCCCTATATCGTCCCCATGAACTACACCTGGGATTGCGTCAACGGTCGCCTGCATTTCTACCTGACGAGCTGCGATGGCGGCGAAAAGGTGAGAAGCCTGCGCAGAAACAACCGGGTTGCCCTCGAGTTTGAAGTTCCCGGGAACAACAACTGCATGTGCACCGTTGTGGCAAGAGGCACGGTTGTCTCCATGGGCAATGTCGGCGGCGCCAACGACAATGATTGTGACTGTGGCTGCGGATGTGGCCACCATCATCATGGCCGCGGTTGCGGATGCGGCAACAACAGCAACAGCTGCAATTGCGGATGCGGCAACAACGGCAACAGCTGCAATTGCGGATGCGGCCACCACAACAACAACTGCGGCTGCGGTTGCGGCAACCAGAACAACAATTGGGGTTGCGGCAACAACAACAGCAACAACGGCTGCAATTGCTTTTGCTGCCGCTGCGGGAACGGCTGCATCTGCTGCTGTTGCTGCAACGGAAATGTCGGCGGCGAAAGCGACGACGGCAGACTCTGCATTGAGATTCGGGTCGACAGCATCACCGGCAGAGCGTTCTCCGGCTGCTGCAACGGCTGAGTACAAATTTGTTCAAAAGGCTCGCCCACGGGCGAGCCTTTTGTCGTGCAGAACAAGACCGGCTTTACTTCCACAAAAATCTATGGTATAATATGGGACATACAGTAACAGGAGGAGATTGCCCTATGAAACGACTGCTTGCCTTTTC